>NZ_LWMW01000147.1 GCF_001639285.1 Methanobrevibacter cuticularis
TTTGTAAATAATACTGCAACTAGTGGTGGAGGAATTTTTGTAACTACTGGTATTAATGGTGCTGTTATTGTCGATATTGTTAGTTCTAGTTTTGTAAATAATACTGCAACTAGTGGTGGAGGAATTTATGTAACTACTGGTATCAATGGTGCTGTTATTGTCGATATTGCTAGCTCTAGTTTTGTAAATAACACTGCACCTACTGGTTGGAGGAATTTTTGTAAATAGTGGTGATAATGGTTCTGTTATTGTCGATATTGCTAGTTCTAGTTTTGTAAATAATACTGCAACTAGTGGTGGAGGAATTTTTGTAACTAATGGTACTAATGGTAATGTTAGTGTTGTTGTGAATTATAATGCATTTTTAAATCAGTCCACGAGTACTATTCATAAGGCCAGTGCTTCTTCTGCTGTTGTTGATGCTGATTATAATTATTGGGGTTTTAATGGCCTTCCAAGTTTGGGTAATGTTGTTGTGAATAACTACTATGTGCTTAATATTACTAATACGACTGATTTAAGTGGTAATTATGCTGTTGGTGATTTATTAAGATTCAACTACACAGTGTATTTAAATGGTACTAGTGATAGTTCTGGTTCTGATTTGTTACCTTCTTTGAATGGTGTTTATTGGAATGGTACCTTTTTCAAAGAGTTTGGTTTAAGCAATAATGGTATAATTGAAGTACCAATTCAAACTATTGCTGATCCGAATGTTGTCTTTAAAAATTTAAACGGCACTATCATTGGTAGTGGTATCTTCACACTAACTGGAAGTATTAGTAAAGGTAATATTACTAATATTACTGTTGATCAATTAACTATTGTGAATAATAGTGTAGCTGATATAACTTTACATATTAATCCGAATATTGGTGGTTTATCACCTATCACATTCGAAGTTACTATTAATGGTCAAAAGAAGAATGTTACATTTGTTAATGGAACTGGAATATTTAATGACTATGATTATGGTCTGCTTGGAAATCAAAACTTATCAATAAGCTTTGCAAGTACAGATGATTATAATCCTGCAAGTACTAATCTTAGTACTAGTTTTAAAGATAATGTAAACTTAGATGTTACAGCTGATGATGTTACCTATGGTGATGATGTTACTGTGGTGATTAATGCTACTACACCTAATGGCACAGCTATCTTAGATGGAATTTATGAAGTAATAATAAACAACATAACTTACAATGTAACATTCACTAATGGCATAGGTAGAGTGAATATCCCTGGTTTAGATGTAGATGAATACACATATACTATATTATTTAAAGAAAGCAGCAATTACACAGAATCTGATGATAATGTGAATTTTATTGTCAGTAAATCAGGAACTATAGTTAATGTTGATTTACCTAGTGATGCTGTTTATGGTGAAAACTCCACTATTGCTGGTAATATCGCTGATGCTAATGGTAACCTAATAAACGGAACATACAACATCACAGTAACAGTTAATGGTGTAGATTACAATGTAACTGTTATTGATGGTTTATGGAGTTTAACAATACCTAATACTATTGTTGGCTTAAATACTATAACAGTCACTTATTCAGGAGATAGTAACTATGAAAATTCTGATTTAAACATTGATTTTAATGTTACAAAAGCTAATGCAACTATAAACATTAACTTACCAAATAATGCTACTTACGGAGGAAACTCCACAATCAGTGGAACTATTACTGATGCTAATGGTAACTTGGTAAATGGCAACTATACCATCACAATCATTGTTAATGGCACTTCTTACGATGTAAACGTCGTTAATGGCCTATGGAACTTAACATTACCCAACAATAATGCAGGAAATGTAACTGTAGAAGCTATCTTTGAAAACAACAACTACAACAAAACCACCACAAATGGAACTTACCTAATCAAACCAGCTAACAAAAACACAACAATAACAATAACCTCAACAAGAAACGGCAATAAAATAACTTACAAAATCACACTCAAAGACAACCAAGGAAACATACTAGCTAACCAGAATCTCAGTTTAACTATCGCAGGTAAAACTGTAAATCTTAGAACAAATAGTCAAGGAATTGCACAGTACACATACACAGCAACTAAAGCAGGAAAATACTACGCAAACGCAACATACAACGGACTAAACACCGAAAATATCATCTATGACTCTTCCAGTGCAAAATCCAACACCATATCA
The DNA here is from genome assembly GCF_001639285.1 of Methanobrevibacter cuticularis. Taxonomy (GTDB): domain Archaea; phylum Methanobacteriota; class Methanobacteria; order Methanobacteriales; family Methanobacteriaceae; genus Methanobaculum; species Methanobaculum cuticulare. The sequence continues at coordinate 2,186 of NZ_LWMW01000147.1, forward strand.
ATCACAAAAACAAGTATAAAAATCTACCTCATCAAAGTAAGTGCTAAAACTGTAAAATATCATGGAAAAAGATACAGAGTCTATTATAAAACCTATTATATTAAAAATTACGGTATTTTAACAGGTTCTAAACTATTCCAGAAATCTTTAAAAGGTTTCACACTAAGCAAAATCAGCAAAACAAGCAACATAAAAACAAACTACAACAAAACCAAAAAAATCCTAAAAACCAGTGTAAAAAACCTCGCACATGCAAAAATAGCCAAAATCAAAATAAAATTCTACAAAAGAATCACATAAAAAAACATTTAGCTAATATAAAAGCTAAAAAAACCCAAAAAAATTTAAAATAGGGGAGAATAACTTAATTTTTTCAATTCTCTCATATTATTTATTTTAATTATTATTTTGATAGTTGTATATAATTATATAATAAAAGGAGATGTTCATAAAAATGGGAGATAAAGTTTATGGGATTTTCAAACTAAAAAGAGATGAAAGCAATAAAATTATTAAAGAATCATTATACATCCACAGTGTCGACTTCAGTACTATTGAAAATATTTTTAGTATTGAGAAAAATGGATTCAATAATGAAAATCATCTAATTAGGGAACTAACAAAAGAAGAAATAGAAGAACATAAAATAGAAGTAAAAAATTAGTATTTTATATACAAAAATACAAGAATTGAAAATATTTTTAGTATTGGGAAAAATGAATTTGATGAAGAAATCCAATTTTTTAGCGAATAAAATTGAAATTTGTTAAAAGATGGGATGAAACAATTGAAAGGAGAAAATGAAATGCCTTATATTACAGTAGAAAGTGGTCAATTAACAATCGCTCAAAAAGAAGAACTCATATCAAAGCTTACTGATATATCATCTAAAATAATGAATATTCCCCAAGACTCTTTCATGGTTGCTATAAAGGAGTTGCCAAATAAAAACATAGGTATTGGTGGGAAAAGTATAGCTATTATTAAGGAAGAATACATGGCTAGAATGGGAGAAGTAAAAAATAAATTAGTATTTTATATACAAAAATACAAGAATTTTTCTAAAATATTAAAATTATGGGGGATTTGGTGATTATGAGCAATTACTTAGAAAATGGAAAATATGGAAAAAATAATCTTTGGAGATACATTGTAACAATTATACTATCTTATTTGGTTGGATCAGCTGTAGGTGTTGGTATTTCAATGATTTTGGATATAATTTTTGAATTAAATAAACAACCAGGACTTAGTGGCATAATTAATATATTAATAATTTTTTCAATACAAACAATTTTTTTAGCTTTATCTATTAAGTTTATTCATAAAAAAAGTTTCATATCACTGATAAATACTGTAAAAACAAATGAAAATTCCAAATTCTCATTTTTAAAGAAAATACGTTGGAAAATATTTTTGAAAGGCTGCTTTATTTGGTTGATTTACATGATAGTTTTAATTGGAGTTTCAATGGCGATTTCTCCAGATAATTATGTTTTTAATCCTAATTATAATATTTATGCTGTGTTTAGTATCTTACCAATTCTTGCTATATCATTATTTATCCAATCAAGCTTTGAAGAATATTTTTTTAGAGGTTACTTGAATCAAGGCTTAAAATTAATCTTTAAAAACCCTCTGGTCGCGATTTTGATTGGTTCTCTTTTATTTGCACTTCCACATTTTCAAAATGGTGGCTCAGATATAGTTTTGATTATTTTAAATGTCAGTGGAACTTTTTTAATGGGTTTAATTTTCAGTATATTTACATTTTTATATAATGGTCTTGAATTTTCCATGGGAATTCACTTTATTAACAATCTCTCTATAGGGATACTAGGTTCATCTAGTGGTCCTTTTTCAGCTATTCCCGGAATATTTAAATTCGTTGGATATGATTTTTTAACTGATGTATTACTACCTGTAATAGCCCTCACCATCTTCGTTGTTCTACTTTTTATTTATAAAAAAGAAGAAATAATGAATTTTAGATAAAAAAAATAAAGGCCTAAAACAATACAATAACTAATAATAAATAAATATCCAATAAGATTATTCTATTTTTTTTTGCTGAAAATAAAGCCATAGTAGGATAAATAAAAAAATATAATTTATTGCCAAAAATTTCGTGCTTGACTATAGTTTTATAGTAGAGTACCAAATTTTTGGCAAAATTTTATCATAATTTTTTAGATACAATATTCTTTTCATTTATCTTTTAAATTATTATAATTATTTATCAATATAATTATATATTTATAGAATATTATAAAATTTAATAAATTTTAACTTTTTATTTTAGAAAATATTCCTTTTAATTAAATTTTAAAAAATATTCATTTTAATTAAAATTTAAAAAATTGAATGTTTGTCAAAAAATCAGTTTTGTACTATAGTCTTTTTAATTTTTAGATATATTATTTAGAAATAGCTAAAGGCTCTTCTTATAATAATTGCTTTATTTATTTCATAGAAAGAACAATTTTTCTTTTTTATATTTTTATTATAAGTTTATAAACGCAAAATATAAGTATTCTCAAGTTTAACATTTTCATCATATGATTATTAAATCACAATTATTTATCATTAGGTGTAAAAATGGATATTGAAGGGTTTACAAGAAACAAAATAGCTAATGGAAGTAATCAAAAAGTTCTTGAGGAAATTTTAGCTAAGAGAATAATGGAATATAAGGATATTAGCTATGAATCAGCATCTGCAATGGCTCAAAGTGTGACTGAAGAAGTCAATAATACATTAAAAATCAATGAAGGAAATGATGAGTTTTTAAAAGACATTATCGATATTCCAAAAGCAGATATAGCTATGGGTGAAATGGGAGTTGGTTCTCGTGGTGCTGGAGACTTTTTTGTTCATAGAAAAATAGCTGAAATAGTAGCTAGTGCAAAAGCAGATTCACTTATAAATCCCACTGCTCAAGATGATGGAGGGGTTGTTAAAGCTAGATCTAATACTGAAGATATTTATATAACTACTGCTGTTGATGGGATACATTCTCGTCTAAGTGAATATCCTTTTTTAGGCGGTTTTCATGTAGCAAGAGCTTCTCTTAGAGATGTCTGTGTCATGGGTGCAGATCCAGTAGCTATTATAAGTGATCTTCATTTAGCCGATGATGGTGATGTTGGAAAGCTATTTGACTTCACTGCAGGAGTGGCTGCAGTTTCAGAACTTATTGATGTTCCTATTGTAGCAGGAAGTACTTTGAGAGTTGGTGGAGATATGGTACTTGGAGATAGATTAGTTAGTGCTGTAGGGTCTATTGGTGTATCTCAATACCCCCCTACTGCTAGAAAACGTGCTGAAAGTGGTGATGTAATTCTCTTAACAGAAGGTTCTGGAGGAGGAACAATTACAACAACAGCTATTTATAATGGTTTTTTTGATGTTGTTTGGGAAACTATGGATATTAATTTCATAAAAGCCTCCAATGCATTGATTAAAGATGATTTAGTTAAAGATATCCATGCAATGACTGATGTTACCAATGGAGGGCTTCGTGGTGATGCTCATGAAATTTCAACTACAACAGGTTTAGGTTTAAAATTCTATCATGAAAAAATCAAAGAAATGGTAAGTCCGAAAGTTTTGAACATGTTAGAAACTCTTGATATTGATCCACTTGGTGTTTCAATAGATTCTTTGATGTTAATAGCTCCTAAAGATGTAGCTAAAAAAATAATAAATTCAATTGAATCAGTAGGTGTTAAAATAGCTGAAATTGGGACAGTTGATGATACAGGAATCCCAAGAATGATTAAATCAAATGGTGAAGAAGAAATACTTGAACCATTATTTAGAGAAGCTGCTTATACTAAAATTAAAAAGCTTGTAGGTGATACAACCCCCGAAGACTTTGATATTATGAAAGAAAAAGTTCAAAAAGCAGCTATTAATTCAATAGCTAAAAAAGATAAGGTTGTAAAATATATTAAGGATAATTAATCTATTTAATTTTAATACACGTGATTTAAATTTTAATAATTTATAAGATGGTTATATGAATAATAATGTTTTTAATTTGATAGTTTGTAGGGTTGTTATATGAATAATGATGTTTTTAATTTGGATAGTTTGTAGGGTTGTTATATGAATAATAATGTTTTTAAGGATAAACAGGGATTTTTTTCTATTTTTGATGGAATATTAGCTATTTTTATAGTTTTTATAGCTTTGTTGTCATTTAACTCAGTTATAAATTTTTATTATCCCAGTGTATCTTATGAAATGAGTGATTTTAAAACAAGCAATGATGTTTTGGAAATAATGGCTTTGAAAATGGATGAAAATAGCTATTCTATTTTAGATAATATAATTTATATCATTGAAAATAATAATAACTCTTTTGAGGTTAATGATAAAATAAATATTGTTTCAGAAAAATTTTTAAATGAAACGCTACCTAATGATAACTATTTACTCACTGAAACTAACATTTTAAACGATTCAGTTATTGCATTAAAAGGTGATATAAACACAGCTTCAAATATTACCTCAGCAAAGCGTACTATTGGAAATTATAGCTTCACACTTTTTATTTTTTAAGTATTTTTACTCTTATATTGTTAATAATTTTTTATTATCTTATTTATTCCTATTTTTTATTTATTCATATCTTATTCATATTTTATTCAAATCTTATTCCTATTTTTTTCACTCATACTTATTCTTCATAATAAAATAATTCATTTCAATTTCGTTATATAAGATTAAATACTAAAAAATTCTAATATAAAGATAGTAATAAGATATAATACTTTTTTGTAGAACTATCATAGAAACTTTTTTAAATAAGATAATTCAAAATCATATTTTAATCTATTATTTTGATTTGATATTTATAAGCAATCAAATTTTTATGAATTGTATATTTGCCCTGATAGTGTAGTTGGATAACACGTAGGATTGCGGATCCTATTCCCCGGGTTCAAGTCCCGGTCAGGGCATTGTTTACCTTTTAAGATTCTATATTAATATTTGGCACGATTATAGTTATTATATTGTGCATAATTTATTTTTAAAAATATATTGCTTTGAATAACAGAATATTAGTTGTAGATATTCTAAATAAGAATAATAAATAAGGATAAAATTTAAAAATATATTGCTTTGAATAACAGAATATTAGTTGTAGATATTCTAAATAAGAATAATAAATAAGGATAAAAGTTTTATCATGCTTAATGCAGAAACATATATTACAAATGAAGATGGAATTGGAGGATCTATAAGGAATCGTTATGAAGATTTCTATGTAGAGGAAATTCCTGAGGTAACTCCATCTGGTGAAGGGCCAAATGTCTGGATTTGGATTGAAAAACTTGGTAGAACAACACTCGATGTTCTTCTAGATATTTCAAGAGATCTTCATATCAGTAGAAAGCGTATGGGCTTTGCTGGAATGAAAGATAAAAAAGCAATCACTCAACAATGGATTTGTATTAGTAATATAGATTCAGAAGAACAATTAAAAGAGATTGAGGATTTAAATGGTAAAATTTATAACACAAAGTTTTTGAAGATAATTAGAGGTCAAAAAAAGCTAAGAATGGGTCAACTTATTGGAAATAAGTTTAAAATTCTGATAACAGACATTGATAGTGAAAATATCCAATCAGCTACAGAAATAGCTAATAGAGCCTTTGAAACTTTAGAAAAAACAGGAGTTCCTAATTACTTTGGATGGCAAAGATTTGGAAAACCAAGAACCAACACTCATCTCGTTGGAAAAGCATTAGTTGCAAATGATTTAAAAGAAGCTGTAAGATTATACATTGGAAATCCTTATCCAAATGAGCCAGAAGAGGTTAAAATAGCTAGATCTTTATATGATAGTGGAGAAATTGAAAAATCTTTGGAATTTATGCCAACAGGGATGCGTTATGAAAGAATGATGCTTAAAGAGTTGGTTAAAGAGGGAAAAAAAAGAGAGCTGGATGATAGATCTTATTTAAAAGCTATTTATTCTCTTCCAAAACCACTGCAAAGAATGTTTGTACATGCTTATCAATCTTATCTATTTAATAAGGCTGTTAGTAACAGAATAGCTATGGGTATAGATAAATATGTAGATGGAGATATTGTAATTGATAAAGAAGAGCATCTTCTCCATAATAAATCTCCAGAAGAGCTACAAAATATGATAACTCAATTTGAAGCCAATCCAACTTCTCCATTATATGGTACAAAAGTTCCTTTGGCCACAGCCCAAGTTGGAAAAATGGAAGAAGAAATTTTAAAAGATGAAGGATTAAAATTAGAGAAATTTGAATGCCCTAAGTCACCTAATTTAGGTAGTCATGGGCTTAGAAGAGCTACAAGATTTAAAATTTGGGATGCTAGTGCAATAGCTACAGATAAAGGAATATTAACAGAATTTTCAATTACTAAAGGCTCTTATGCAACAGCTGTTCTTCGAGAAATAATGAAAAATGATGTTGTTTAAAGAATTTAAAATTATTTTAATAAATCCAGTAAAACTAATTATATATTAATCTGTCTGTGTATTAAAAGGGATATTATGTGTATTGAATGTAGAACAATTTCAAAAGGAATAGCTATTGGGGAATTAATCACATCTAAAGAGTCAATCAGTTTTTTAGGTGGAGTAAATCCAAAAACAGGAGAAATAATTGATCCAAATCATGAACTTAAAGGTAAATTCATCAATGATAAGATATTGTTCATACCAGGTGGAAAAGGATCCACTGTTGGTTCCTATGTTATTTTTCAAATGAAAAAGAATAATGTTGCACCAAAAGCTATTATCTGCTTAAATGCAGAACCAATAATAGCTACTGGAGCTATTATGTCTGACATCCCTATGGTTGACTCTCCATCATCTTATGATAAATTAATCAATGGAATTGAAGTAAAAGTAGATGCAGATAATGGACAAATAGCTATTCTTTAATAAATTACTCTAGTTTTCCTTTCCTTAGCTATTCCATGAATTGAATGCTATTATCCATTATTCTATTTGTTTATGCACTTGAAATGGGTCTGTTCTTTAGTGTAGTTTTAATTGTTTTAACTGGTGTATTCTCTTACTAATTGATTATAGAACTTTTTTTACTACGAAATAATCGCTTAATTTTTTTAAAAGATTCTATCGTGATTCTTAAGGAATATTCGAATAAAAAATACTTATTTTCACATGTATTTAGATAAGTGCCTTTGTTCGTATTTTTTTCAATGTTTAGGTCTGGAATTAGCTTTAATGATCTTTTTGGAGTTTGTGAATTTTTCCCATATCTTTTTCTTGTTTTTTGGCAATATTCTCTTTTTTTAGCTTCGTTCTGTTATTAATTTTTCTGTATGTGATTATTAATGCTTTTTGATCATTTTCATTAAAGGTTATGAAGTTTTCTTAGAAATCTTTCTTGAAAAATTGTGTAGATGTTATTATTCTACTTGGGATGTTATCTAGTAAGTTTTGGATAAAACAAGGAGAAAAATAAGATAAATCATAGGATTATAATTCATTTTTTTCAATTTTTTTCATGATATTCCTTAAATGAGAAAATGTGTGGAAAATTATGGGATGGTTTAAATAGCTTATTTTTATGAGTATGATAATTTTTTGTGTTTAATTTTTGTTATAATGGTTTTAAGTTCTTAAAACTTTAAGGGGGGGGGGGGGCAGTTTATGGAATTGTATCTAAGTTCTTATTTGTTCGTAAATGGGTAATGGAGTTTGTAGAATTGATATCTTTATATATGGGTAATTACTATAACTATAATTGTCCAGTGATTAAAGATTAATAGTTTAATAATATACTAACTGTTCTTTTATGAACTAACAAGTTTTTTCATGTATCGAAACAATAACTTTAGCATAATTATTAAATATTTTTAGTCTTTTAATTAATAGCTGGCAATCATATGAACATTAATTAAGAAAAAACACGACTCAACATAAAAAAAGTAATAATTTAATGTTCAAAAAAAGAGGTGAAAAATATTATGAACAAATTTAAAAAAACATCTGTTCAGATGCTCTTACTAGTAACACTTGCATTATTTGTAATAGTTAGTTTACAAGCTAGTTTCGCAGCTGATCAAAACATTAATGACACTAGTACAGGTGGAATTGCACAAGGTATAACTAATACTGGTGTTGGAGACACTTTATTCTTACAACCTGGAACCTATAACAAAACCAATCAAGACATTAATCTAACAATAAGCAAAAACATCACAATACGAGGAAACGGTTCAACAGATAGTGTAATTATCAGTGCACAAAAACAATTTAGAATATTCGCAGTAAATGGCATTAATGCTACTTTTATAAATATTACATTTACAGATTCAATTAGTAGAGCAATAATGGCAACTGATAGTAGTATTACAGTCATCAATTGTACTTTCAAAGATAATATAGGATATGATGGTGGAGCAATAAATGTAAATAATGGTAATTGTTATGTATTTAATTCTACTTTTCTAGGCAATAATGCAACTCGTGATGGTGGAGCAATATACATTATAGATAATGAAAATTCTAGTATTATCAACTGTACTTTCATTGGTAATAACGCAACATATGGTGGGGCAATTACTACTATACGTCATGGTAATTTTAATATTGCTAATTGTACATTTATTGATAATACTGCTTTAAGAGATTCTGGAGCAGTCAATATTAATAGTGCTCCTACTCCTTCAAATATAACTGGTTCTATATTTATTAATAATAGTGCAGGAGGAAGTGGTGGAGGAATTCATATGTCTAACTCTGACTCCAATATAGATAATTGTACATTTATTAATAATAGTGCATCTGGTAGAGGCGGTGGTATCGATACTATAGGTAACAGTACTTCTACTATTAATAATACTAATATTACTGGTAATAATGCATCTAATGGTGGAGGAATTTACAACAATGGTAACGCTACTATCGGCAATAACAATGTAATAGATAATGCCACTAATAATGGTGATTTGTCTACTGGTGGTGAGAATAATATTATTGGTGATTTGGTTAATAATGGTAATGCTGATTTGGGCAGTAATAATGCTGTTGATAATCTTATTAATGATGGTAATACTACTGTTGGCGATAACAATGTATTAGGTAATGTTACTAATAATGGTGATTTGTCTACTGGTGGTGAGAATAATATTATTGGTGATTTGGTTAATAATGGTAATGCTGATTTGGGCAGTAATAATGCTGTTGATAATCTTATTAATGATGGTAATACTACTGTTGGCGATAACAATGTATTAGGTAATGTTACTAATAATGGTGATTTGTCTACTAGTGGTGAAAATAATTCTATTGGTGATTTGGTTAATAATGGTAATGCTGATTTAGGTAGTAATAATATTGTTGATAATCTCGTTGATAATGGTAATACTACTATTGGTGGTAGGATTTATTATCAATCTGATCTTGTGTTATCTATTAGTGTTTCTAAAGATAAAGTAACTATCATTGTAGTAGCTACAAACAGACATACTGGTAAAGGACTTAGTGATGTAACAATCAATTTCTATGCTAATGATGAGCTAATTGGTTCTGCTGTTACTGATGAAAACGGTATTGCAATATTTACTTATACTGCACCAAATAAAGGAACATACAACATACGTGCTGATTTAGAACAATACAACATTACTAATGACACTGGAAACTTCACAATCGAAGGATCTAACAATACTGCAAATGCAACTGTTAATGAAACAACACCTACTCCAACTCCAACTCCTACACCAACTCCTGTTCCTGAAACTAGTGATATAGTGGTTTATAAAAATGAGATAAGTAAAACAACAACAAAGAAGAAGATTGTTTACATCAGAACAGTACAATACAAAAATTTGGGTAAAAAAACAGGCTCAAAAACCTACATAAAAACATTCAGCAAAAAATTCAAATTCATTGCAATAAAAGCAAGTAAATACATCAAATACACATTCAACAAAAAAACAAACACACTAAAAGTAACCATAACCAACTTAGCATACAAAAAACTAGCAACCATCAAATTCAAAGCCTACAGAAAAACCTAAAAAAGAAACTAAATAATAATAATAATAATAATTTCATTTGTTTGAAAATAATTATTTTTTAGGAGATTTGATTATTATTCTCCTTATTTTTTATTTTTTAAATAGTTTTAATTTTAGATAAGAATAAAAAACTCTTTATAATTAAAAACAATATTTATACATTTTAATAAGTTGTTTTATTATTTACTATATATTAATAGGTTTATTTTATTTTTTCATATTAATAATAATCATAATTTTTTAATATAATAACAACATTTAAAAATAATGAAAATTATAATAAATATAATCGTGTATATACACGAATTATTATTTAATAAATGATATTTTATTGTATCTATGATATTATTTTATTTACTTATAAGAGTATATTTTAGTTTTATCTTTAAAATGGGGAATTAAATATGAAATATAAAAAAATGAACAATTCTTCACCCTGTCATTGTTTAAACATTAGGAGAGCATCACAGAATTTAACTGAAATTTATGGAAATTATCTTAAAGATACTGGATTGTCAGTAAGTCAATATAGCATTTTAAATCATTTAAAATTATTTGAACCAATAAGTGTAAGTGATTTAGCTAAAAAAATGAGATTGGATAGAACCACAGTAGTTAGAAACCTAAAACCACTTGAAGATAAATGTTTCGTTGAGGATATCTCTAAAAAAAATGCAAGAAATAGAAAGTTAAAATTAACAGAATTAGGGATTAAAATTCATAAAAAAGGAACTAGATCTTGGATTGATGCCCAAAAATATATAGAAACTCATTTAGGAAAAGAAAATCTGGAAATTTTGTCTACATTACTTAATAAAGTTGAGTCTATTTAGGAATTTTATCTTCTGGTTATTTTAGTTTGTAAGGTTGAGTCTATTTAGGAATTTTATCTTGTGGTTAGTTTCATTAGAAAAGTGGAATCAAAGTAATTATAATTATTTATTAAAAATAATTCTTTAAGAAGTTATTTAAGTATTAAATATTAAGGGATTTTAAAAATGAAAAAATTTTTGATAGAAAAAATAAAGGAATTTGTTTTAGAGGATAAATTTAACAAGCATGATTTTTCAGATGGGCCTGGATTTGAAGACCCATTAGTTAAAATAGCTTCAATTAATGATTCTATTTTTGAAGATTACAAATCAATAATAGGAGACTTTCATTTTACTCCAAAAGAGGTATTTGAAAAAGAATTTGGTGAGAATAGCTTGATTAATGGTTCTGTAATAAGTATTTCTCTACCAATAGGTGAAAATATAATTAAAACTAATCGAAAAGAAAAAACTATTCCCTCTAAAGAATGGACTCTTCTTCGAAGTTATGGAAATGAGCGGGCTGTTGCAAATTACTTAATTGAGCTGTTAAATCAAGAAGGATATAAAGCATTAGCCCCAGCTTATTCTGAATGGTTTAATACTATCTCTTCTCAAAATGGAATAAGTTCTAATTGGTCTGAACGTCATATAGCTTATGCAGTGGGTTTAGGTACATTTAGCTTAAATCAGGCATTTATCACTGAAAAAGGTATTAGTAATAGACTGATTTCGGTGGTAACAGATTTGGTTCTAGAAAATGATGATAGAACAGCTGAGCATCATTTAGCTAATTGTTTACATTTCATAAATGGAAAATGTAGGGCTTGTGTTAGACGATGCCCTATAAATGCTTTATCAGATAATGGTATAGATAAATATCCTTGTTTTGATAAATTATATGGGGAAAAAGGGCAAGAAATAGCTAAAAAACGAGGAGCTATTTTATCATCAGGCTCAGGATGTGGATTATGTCAAACTCGTGTTCCTTGTGAGAGAAAAAATCCAACAGCTAAATTAAAATCTATGATAAATAAGGAATTCATTGCTACATTGTAATTGGAAATCTAAATTAATGAAAGTATGTAACTATAAATATGAAAATAAACAATTGTTATATAGCTTTCCTTACCCTGAATTTAATTTTCTTAAAAATTAGATTTACCTATTAATTTAAATTATTTTAAAGTCATATCTGAAGATTAAGTATTTGAAGATTAGTTATCTAACTATTAAGTATCTGAAGATTAATTATCTGAAGATTAAGTATTTGAAGATTAGTTATCTGAAGATTAAGTATTTGAAGATTAGTTATCTGAAGATTAAGTATTTGAAGATTAGTTATCTAAATATTAAGTATCTAAAGATTAATAATAAAGAAATATTTTAAAAAAGAGATTTTAAAAAAATGAGTTGTTATTATGAAACCTATTTTAATCACCAATATTAATTTAATAGATGGAAATGCTAATGAACCAGTTGAAAATACATCAATATCTATTGGAAATAAAAAAATTTTAGCTATTGGAGGTGATTTATCCAAGGATGAATCAAATTATGATAAAATAATTGATGGAAATGATGGTTTTTTATTGCCAGGTTTCATTGATACACATGTTCATTTAATGACTAATGGATTTTTAAATGAATCTACAATGAATGATCCACTTTCTTATTACTTTTATAATGCTGCAAAGAACATGAAAGATACATTAAATGCAGGTGTAACTACAGCTCGTGATTGCGGGCTAGTTGATATTGGGGTTAAAATGGCTGTTGAAAGGGGATTATTCCCTGCCCCAAAACTGCAAATTTGTGTAATTCCTCTTTCAATAACAGGTGGACATTTTGATCTATATTTAAATTCTGGTTATGACATGGTTGTTCAATATCCTGGATTTCCTCATCCAGTATGTGATGGTGTTGAAGGAGTATTGTCTAAAACAAGAGAGGTCATAAGAGCTAAAGCAGATTTTGTTAAAGTAATGGCAACTGGTGGAGTTATAAGCGCTAATGATGCTCCTGAAGATACTCAATTTAATGTTAAAGAATTAAAGACAGTAGTTGCAGAAGCTAAACGTATTGGAAATAAAAAAGTGGCTACTCATTGTCATGGTTTAGGTGGAATAAAAACTTCATTAAAGGCTGGAGTTCATTCTATTGAGCATGGAACTTTCATGGACAAACCAACAGCTAAAATAATGGCTAAAAAAGGGACTTTTTTAGTTCCAACCTTCTCTGTTATTAATTTTCAGAAAAAACAAGCCAATGAAAATAAATTGCCTGAAGATAAAATACCAAAGGCTTTAGAAGTAGCTAAAGTTCATAAAGAGAACATAGAAATGGCATATGAAGAAGGAGTAAATATGGTCATGGGGACTGATGGTGGCGTTGTACCTCATGGAGAAAATTTAGGAGAACTTGCATATTTAACTAATATGGGAATGACTCCTCTTGAAGCGATAAGAGCAGGAACAAGTAATGCAGCTAAATGTTTAGGAATCGAAAAGGAAACGGGTTCAATTGAAGTTGGAAAATTGGCTGATTTGTTGATAACTGATAAAAATCCCCTTGAAGATATATCTAAACTAGGTTCTGCAGATAATATTTCATTTATAATGCAAAATGGTAAAGTGGTTAAAAATAACATGGATAGTTAATATTAAAATAGTTAGTATGATATTTTATTTAAAGAAATAGTATTTAATTTGAAGTAGTATTATTTTATTTAAAGAAATAGTATTTAATTTGAAGTAGTATTATTTTATTTAAAGAAATAGTATTTAATTTGAAGTAGTATTATTTTATTTAAAGAAATAGTATTTAATTTGAAGTAGTATTATTTTATTTAAAGAAATAGTATTTTATTTAAAGTAGTATTATTTTATTTAAAGAAATATCATGAATTTTTAATATAAAAATGGTTTAATTGGCTAATCAGCAGCTTTGATTTATATTTGACCAGAAAATAGCTATTTAGTTGACACTTCAGATGTGATTAACAATGTCTAATTATAAAAAAAAAGAAATTGAAGTTCCTATCGATGGAATGCACTGTGCTTCTTGTGCAATTAATATAGAAAACTCTCTAAATAAACTAGATGGAGTTTCAAAAGTACAAGTTGATCTAAATTCGAATAAAGCAAGAATTGAATATAATCCTGATTCTGTTTCTATCAAAGATATTGATAAAACTGTTGAAGATTTAGGTTTTTCTATTCCAAAAGATGAAATAACTCTTAAAATAGCTGGCATGCACTGTGCTAATTGTGTTTCAAGTATTGAAAAAGCATTAAATAAATTGAATGGTGTGGATGAAGCTACTGTTAATTTAACTTCTCAAAAAGCTCTTGTATCATATGATAAAAAGTTAATAAGTCATGATGAAATGGGTAAAGCAATTGAAGATACAGGATTTGAATATTTAGGAGTCGATTCTCAAACTGATTCAGATTCTGATGATAAGAGATATGAAAAGGATTTAAAAGATAAACTAAACAGAATAATTGTGGGGTTTGTTTTTTCAGGGATTTTAATGTTTGTGATGTATTATGATTTTCACTTTTTTTATCTTTCAATGTCTGAGATTTCTCTTCTAATAGCAATCATTCCATTTATTTACGTATCATATCCAATTATAAAAGCAGGATTCAATTCAATAGTTCACAAACATTTAGACATGGATGTTATGTATACAATGGGAATATTAGTAGCTTTTGTATCAAGCTTACTTGGAACATTTAATATAATTCTAAATTCAAGCTTCATGTTCTATGAGACAGCTATTATGCTAGCATCATTTTTGATGTTAGGTAGATATTTAGAAACAAGAGCAAAAAACCAAACATCAACTTCTATAAAACAATTAATTGGATTACAACCTAAGTCAGCTACTTTACTTATTGAAAACAACAAAAATAATGAAACTAATAATTCTACTGATAAAAATAAAGAGAAGATTATAAATATAAATAATGAAAATTATTTGGAAAAAAAGATTTTAATTGAAGATATAGCTATTGATGATTTGTTATTAGTTAGGCCAGGGGATAAGATACCTGTAGATGGAGAAGTGATTGATGGAAATAGCTATGTTGAAGAAGCTATGATTACAGGAGAGCCAATAGCTGAACTAAAATTTAAAGGAAAATCAGTTTTTGCTGGAACTATAAATCAAGATGGGATCTTAGTTATAAAAGCTATACACATTGGAAAGGAAACAATATTATCTCAAATCATTGATTTGGTTGAAAAAGCTCAATCATCTAGACCTCCAGTTCAAAAATTAGCAGATACAGTTGTGAAATATTTCATTCCAACAATATTAGTAATAGCTATTGCTTCATTCTTGCTTTGGTATTTTGTTGAAAAAACTACACTTCTATTTGCCCTTACAACATTGATTTCAGTTTTGGTTGTAGCATGCCCATGTGCTTTAGGATTGGCTACTCCAACAGCAGTAACAGTTGGAATAGGTCGAGCTGCCGAATATGGGATATTAATTAAAAATGGGGAGACTTTAGAAACTTCTGGACATGTAGATGTAGCTATTTTTGATAAAACAGGAACAATAACTGAGGGTAATCCTGAAGTGGTAGATGTGATTATTTTTGATGATATTAAAAATAACACAGAAACTAAAAGTGATGAAGATGCTGACTCTGATATAAGTGAAGAAAGTCAATTTGGTATGACTGAAAATGATTTCATTCAGATGATAGCTAGTTTAGAAAATAATTCTACTCATCCATTAGCTAATGCTATTGTTAGAAAGGCAGAGGAATTAAGCATAGATTTGATTAAAATTAGTGATTTTGAAAATGTCACAGGAAAAGGATTAAAAGGGACTATAAATAATAAAAATATTTTGGTTGGAAATAAAGCTCTTTTAGAAGAAGAAGGAATTTTTGAGAGTGAAGATACTAATATTTCATTCAATGCCCTGGAAAAATATGATGAATTGACTAAACAAAGTAAAACTGCAATATTTTTAGTTTATAATGAATCTATTAAAGGAATAATAACTTTAATGGATAAAGTGAGGCCTAATTCAAAAGCTACTATTGAACAGCTGAAAAGAATGGGAATATTTACACTCATGTTAACAGGGGATAATGAGAAAACAGCTAAGAATGTAGCTAACTCTGTAGGTATAGATGATTATATTGCTGAAGTTTTACCCAATGAAAAACTTGAAAAGGTTGTAGAAATTCAAAATACTGACAAAAAAGGAAAAGTTCTATTTGTTGGAGATGGAATTAATGATGCTCCAGCTCTCTCTCAAGCTGACATTGGAATAGCTTTAGGAAGTGGAACAGATATAGCTATGGAAAGTGGAGATGTTGTTCTAATGGAAGGAAACTTAGAGAATGTGGTTGCTTCTATTCAATTTTCTAATAAGGTAATGACTCGTATTAAGGAAAATATCTTCTGGGCATTCGCATACAATATCATATTGATTCCAATAGCTGCTGGTTTACTTTATCCTTTCTTTGGTATAATATTTAGACCCGAATTTGCAGGATTAGCTATGGCGTTAAGTTCAGTTACAGTGATTACATTATCATTAACACTGAAACGATATACACCACCTATAAAAAAACTAAGAGAAAAATTAAGTCTATCATAATATTTTCAGTTAGTCTTCATAATAATAATGCTTATTAACATTCTTTTTATTTAAAATGATGTTAATATCATTATTATTAATGAAATTATTTTTTAATTTTGTATCATGATTAAATAGAATTTTTATTATAGTCATTATTGAAAAGTTTATCATTTTATAAAATTATAATATTCAATTTTTTATCTTTAAATTCAATTTAAACAATTTTTAAGAAAAATAAAAATATTAATAATTTACAAACATTACCACTATTACTATAATATAATTGAAATTATAGATTTTATAAATATTATTTTTAAAAAATAAAATAATATAGATATTTATATGATATTTAAAGATTTTAAATGCAAAATATTTTTATTAAATTTTTTTAAAATCTTAGTGAGTGGAAAATAATTATTTTTTATAAAAGTTTATTCTTAACATTATGAGTTTAAATCTAATATAAATCTATATTAATTCTTAATTTAGTAAAATTAAATATTTTAAGTAGTTAAATTTTAAATAAAATTCTAATATTTTAAATAAAATTCTAATAAACCTTAATATTGATATTAACGCCATTTAATTAAATTTTTCCATGATATAATTCATTTATTTGAATATTGATATTATTATACTGCTTAATTCATGATTTAAATTTATATAATCAATTATTTTAAAATACTAATATTTTTGTATGCTTTAAAATAATAATGTGATTTCACGGATTCTTAAAATTTTAATTTTGGAATTATTTCCCACTCAATAGAATATTTTTAGATTTATAGATTATTAAATATTTTTTTTATTAGGATATTTTTATATTTCTAGATTATTAAATATTTTTTTATTAGGATATTTTTATATTCCTAGATTATTAAATATTTTTTTTATTAGAATATCTTTAGATTTTTAGAAAGCGAAAATAAATTTTATAGGTCTTTTTTAAGTTATTTTTAAATATAAGAAAAAATAGTTAAGTAATAATGAAATTGGAAACTAAGATATTAGAAAGCTTCCAAATACACTATAGGAGTATCTATTATTAATATTAAATATTATTTTATATCTTCTTTTTTTTATATAAGTGTATATAATACTTATTTTCACGCTTCTGGCAACTTTACCTTGATTCCACCTGTTTTTTTAGCGAAGAAGTTATATAATGCAGAACTTACAGCTCCCCATATAAGTCCAATAATAAATCCTCCAACAACCAATATTGCAATTAGAGATAATGCTGCAGGAAGACTACCAGATAATACGCTAATTATTAAACCAGTAATTAGGCCAAATATTAATGACATGATTCCTGCTATGATACCAGCATTCAATGGTGTAAATGAGTTTATTGTAGTCATTTCTCCATTTGAGGATAAATCAACTTTTAAACCACCAATTCGTGGAATAACAACATTAAATACGGCGCTACCAACTAAAGTAAATACAAATGCCCCTAAAACCACATAAACAATCATTAAAGGATTATATATGGTTAACAATAGCTGATATAATATGAATCCAATAGCTTGAGTTGAAGCTTGAGAAATCAATAATTGTATCAGTTGAATTACTATGGCAGGAGTTCCTATTACAATTATAGGGTATACAATTATTGCTAGAATTAGTGCTATTACTGCAGCAATAAAAGAAAATGGGACTATGGAAATTTTTGTAACTTTTTTCATCTCTATGATTTCAAATTCCACATCTCTTAGTTTAGTTATAAAATAATTATACAAGCATGAAATACCAAAGTATTTTGGAATACTAATGACCAATACACCGAAAATAATTCCAAGTGCTATCATAATTAAACTAGGATTAAATCCTCCAAAAATGCTCATGCTCGCTAAAAAAATTATAGCTATAATAATGGCCCAAATAAAATTTATAGAAGTGCCTATGATTGTTATTGAAGATAAATCAATAGATTTCAATTTTTTCATATCTGTCATATAATTTCACCTACTTATTTTAAGTATTCATCAATAAGTTTGTTCTCATTAATACATTTTTTCTTTATGTATTGCTTTTCATTTCATATAAGTTTAAGAATAGCTAGGATTTTTTTTATAGTATTGTTTCTTAGTTTATATGAATTTTAATCATAGTATATTACCAAAGGTTTGCTACAGATGATTTATTTTTGAATAAAATTTAACTATTTATCATCATTCTTTAAATTTGAATTAAAGCATTTTTAAAAGTTTTGTAAAATCATGAAAATAATTATTATTAATGATCTTTAAGAGGTTATACTTAAAAATAAATAATATTAAGAGTTTAATTTATTTCAAAATTTAAGAATTTTTCCAGAAATACTACATGGGAAATGGATAAATAATTTTTCACTTCCTAAATGATACTATTAGAAGATAAATTTGTTATTAAAGATAGATAGCTATAATTTCAAGTGATATTATTTTATTAATCCATTAAAACCAGGTTTTGGATGATTCTAGAATTTCATTGATTATTTCTTTGGAAGAACCAATATAAGTATGTGGATCCATTATTTCTTCTACATCAGCAGGAGATAGATATGGTGCTATTTCATCCCTAGTTAATATTATATCAGAAAGTAATTCTTGATTTTTATTAGCTTTTATTGCACATTCTCTAACTAATGCATAAGCAGTTTGACGACCCATACCTTTTCTAGTAAGTTCAGCCATCAATCTTTCAGCCATTATTAATCCATTGGTCATGTTAAGATTTCTCTCAATGTTTTCATCATAGAAAACAAGGTTACTCATTAATTTTATTGTTAGATTGAGTATGTAATCAGTTAAGATACAAGCTTCTGGGAATATAATTCTTTCACAAGAAGAATTTGTAAGATCTCTTTCATGCCAAAGAGGATTATTTTCCATGGCCGCAACAACATATGACCTAACTACTCTTGCAACACCACAAATTCTTTCTGCAGTGATGGGATTCATTTTATGAGGCATTGTACTACTTCCCACTTGTTTTTCAGGATCAAAGTATTCCCCAACCTCCATTATTTCAGTTCTTTGGAGATTTCTAATTTCAAGAGCTATTTTATCAAGCGTGGTAGCTATATTCGCCATTACCATCATGAATTCAGCATGATTATCTCTTTGAAGGACTTGATTAGTTATTGTAGCTGGAGGAAGATTTAGTATTTCTCCTACTTTTTTATGAACATCCCATCCAATTTCTCCAAGAGCTGCAGTTGTTCCAACAGCACCATCCATCATAGCTACACATAAATTTTTTTGAGCTGATTCTAATCTATCAAATTGTCTATGGAGTTCATCTGCCCATAGTGCAAATTTCATTCCATAAGTGGTTGGCAGAGCATGCTGTCCATGTGTACGCCCAATGCAAACTTTTTCTTTATTTTCAGCTGCTAATTTTAAAATTAATTCACTAAGACTTTTTGTTTTTTCTTTAAGAACATCTATAGATTCTGTAAACAATAGTGACTGGGAAGAATCTACTATGTCATTAGAAGTAGCTCCGAAATGAACATATTCCCCTGAATCTCCTTCACATTGTTCAGCTAGTCCTTTAAGAACAGCTGCTATATCATGGTTAGTTTGCCTTTCTATTTCATTCACTCGATCCAATGTTACATACTTAGTATTAGCTTTTTTTGCTATTTCATCAGCATCTTTCTGTGGAATAATTCCGAAAAAAGCTTCTGCTTGAGACAATGCAGATTCAACATCTAACATTTTCTGTAATTTGTTCTCTGATTCCCATATATTTTTCATTTCTGGAGTTCCATATCTAAATTCAATTGGGTGAATAGCCATTTTTAATGCTCCTTTATTTTTTTGATAAATTTTAAGTGATTGTTACTAATTTTATTAATTATTCAATATTCATTTATTCAGTTATCTAATTATTAATTAAGTTTATTTATCTTCTTCAGTATTCAATTATTCAGTTATCTAATTATTAATTAAGTTTATTTATCTTCTTCAGTATTCATTTATTCAGTTATCTAATTATTAATTAAGTTTATTTATCTTCTTCAGTATTCAATTATTCAGTTATCTAATTATTAATTAAGTTTATTTATCTTCTTCAGTATTCAATTATTCAGTTATCTAATTATTAATTAAGTTTATTTATCTTCTTCAATATTCAATTATATTACTTAATTATTTTATTGAATATTATAATTATTATTTTGTTTTTATATAAATAGAATTATATCAAGGAATCTAAAATAAATTTAATTAAAAATAATTTTAATCAATAATCAAATAGTTTTAATTAATAAATTAAATAGCTTTAATCAATAATCAATAGCTTTAATTAATAAATTAAAATAACTTTAAGAAATGATTTCATACCAGATATCATTGATAGGTTTATTTTTATTTATAAAAGTATTTTTTGTATATTGAATAAGATTATATGAAAATAGGATTTATTATTATGTTGTAGTTTTAGTTTTTATTCTTCATAATATTCATCATATTTTGTGATTATTCTTTAGAATTATATTTTATCTTTTATTTCTAAAAATAGGCTTAATAATTAAATATTTACTTATTTAACTATTTAATTTGTTTGGTATTAACTATATTTGGCCATTTTTTGAATTTCCATTTGAATTTCTCAAAACATTTATATATCATGCAGTACATTTTCTACCTATGTAATAAATAGATTACAAAATTCATATATTTTTTACATCACAAGAAAAATGCTAAAAAAATGGAATTTTGAAAATCGTAGATTATTTTAGGAAAAAATTTCAAATAATTAATAGATGAAAAAATTTTATAAAATTATAAAATAATGGAGATCATGATATGAAAATCAATTTTATGGAATCATTTTTAATTTTTATTCGAGGCCTATTTATGGGATCTGCAGATATAATACCCGGTGTCTCAGGTGGAACAATAGCTTTAATCACGGGAATTTATGAAAGATTGGTACACAGCATTGGAAAAATTAATTTTACTTTTATTAAACCATTGCTAAAAGGGAATTTTTCAGAGTTTAAAATGAAGCTATTAGAAGAAATAGATTTTGGATTGTTCATTCCTCTATTTTTAGGAATAGGTATAGCTATGATAAGTTTTGCTCGTTTGATTGAATATGCAATGAATTACTATCCTGCATACACTTTTGCATTCTTTTTAGGTCTTATATTAGCTTCTGCATATGTATTGTATGCTCATTTAGAGAAATTTTCAATTAAATTAATCATAGTTTCTATAGTTGGATTTATTCTAGCTTTTATTTTTGTTGGATTAAATCCAATATCTGCAACTCATACATTACCTATTCTTTTTTTCTCAGGTATGATAGCTATTTGTGCGATGATATTACCTGGAATTTCAGGAGCCTTTGTATTACTACTCTTAGGCCAATATAAATATATGTTAAATGCTTTAAATACCATGAATTTCACTGAAATCATTGTTTTTATATTGGGTGCTGTGATAGGTATCTTAGGTTTTTCTAAAATATTAGATTATTTCTTACAAAAACATGAACAAATAACTATAACTTTCTTAATTGGAGTGATGCTTGGAACATTGAGGCTTCCTTATGATAATATTGTAAATAATTTAAGGGTTGGGTCATTTGGAATTCCTTTTGAGATTATTTGCATATTGTTTGTATTGCTGGGATTTATTTTAATAGTGATTTTAGAGAAAAAATTTAAATTTGTTAAAGATTGAATAAATGGAGTAGTCAAATAGAGATGTCTTTTTGTACTTTATTAGTGGAACTTAACATTGATTTGTTTTATTTCATTAATATACAACTTCAAAATACTTTTTTAATTTTTTACTATCTATATTCACTGAATTAGAAAGTTTACCTTTTTTACTAGGGGGTATGTTTTGTTATGCCTGGCAATGATTTATTTACAAAAGATAGAAAATTAAAGAAATTAGCTATTTTAGGACCTAGCAGCTTTATTATTTTCAGTCATTGTAGCTTATTTCTTAAAAATTGGGGTGAAGGATCTAAGACCCTTATGTCATTGACAAATGTCCATCTTTTGGTAAGTGAAAGTGATCTTAATTCATTTCCTTCAGGACACACCTCTAATCCTTTTGCACTAGCTATTGGCATGGGTCTAAATTGGGAAATTAAAATTAAAGATCATTCAACAATATTAATTTGGGTTTTAATTCTAATTGCTTGTATAATCGGATTTTCAAGAGTTTATATAGGAGTTCACTATCCTTCAGATGTTATTGTAGGAGCAAGAATTGGAATAACTGGAGGACTAATAGCTACAATACTAGGAAATAGCTATTTAAAAGATTACGTAATTAGTTAAAATTAATAAATGATTGCTATCCTCCTTTAAATAAAAAATAATATATTATACTAATAAGTAATATTTATAGTCATTATTGAAAAATTTATCATTTTATAAAATTATAATATTCAATTTCTTATCTTTAAATTCAATTTAAACAATTTTTAAGAGAAATAAAAATATTAATAATTTACAAACATTACCATCATTACTATAATAATCTAAACATATTTAGGCTGTTTAATTGAATGAAAACCAGAATAAAATACCTTCGATTTGAATTAGAAATGACTCAGGAAGATTTGGCTAAAAAATCGAATGTTAGTAGACAAACAATCAGTGCTCTCGAGAATGGCAAATATAATCCTTCATTAGCTTTAGCACACAAAATTACTAAGATATTAGAGTGTCAAAACATTGAAGATGTTTTCATATTAGAATAAATATAAATTTATTGAAAATAGATAATAAAAACTATTATAGCGAATATTTAAAGTAGGTAGTATTAATCATCTCTATAATCAATCTTGTTTTTTTTACTATCTAAAAACATATCACACATACTCCAAGAAAACCTTGATTTAAAAATTAATAGCTATTAAAAATTAATAGCTATTTTTCTATATGATAATCTTTGTATGATAATCTTAATAAACTTATTAAAGATGAAAGCTATCTCATGTCCTATATTTTTGATAAAATTATCATACATATTTACTATTATTTTTTTTCAACATGTGTATTCTATCAATAATTTTTTTATAATATAAGACCACCCAAAAATATATTTTTTAAGAAAAAACTTCTTTATTTCTTAATTGGAGCATTTTAATGAATCTATTATTTATAAATTTAGAATTTTGACCACCCTCAATATTATTAAAAAATCTGCTATTTAAAGTACTAAAAGTTTCAAATAAAGTAGTTAAAAACGATAGTTTTAGGGAAGGATCATAAATTATTTTTCTATAGAATAGCTATTTTTCAATAAATTCCTACATTAATTTTATAGATTACTTATCTAAACTTTTTAAGAATAGTAACCAAATAAGCTTTATTGGGAATGAAAGATATTATTAAAAATCAGAATAATGGTCAGCATGGTCATGAAATCAACCATAATATTTATATAGTAAGTAATTAAAATTTTAATTATATTTTACATTTATTATAGAGTTAGTATTAGGTATAATTCTAGTAAATATCCTTAATCTTAGAAGGTATTTGCCATAATCTAACTACGATTTATAATCATTATACTAGTGTTACTAATTATTATACTCCTATACTAATTTTACATGGTCTAATTGATAATTATAATCATGATAATAATTATGATAAAATTATGACTATAATAATCATAATAATTTGATTTATTATTTGGAAATTTGATTTATTATTTGGAGTTTTCACATGGGAATAAAGAATAAATTTTTGGGAATAGCTATTTTAATGTCATTGCTATTAATTATTGGTTCTATTTCAGTAATCTCTTCAGATTTCAGTTATGCGACATCAAATAGCGATTTTTCAAATGAAGTTATAAGATTGGTTAATATAGAACGGGCAAAATTAGGATTGGATCCTTTAGAATTAAATGTTAATCTTCAAGGTCCTGCAGACATTAGAGTAAGTGAAATAATAAGAAACTTTAGTCATACTAGACCTGATGGAAGTTCATGGGAAACAGTTTCTCCAGAAGTTTATGGAGAAAACTTAGCACGAGGTCAAACTACTCCTAAGGAAGTTGTGGATGATTGGATGGCTTCACCAGGTCATAGGAAGAATATTTTAGATCCTGAGTTTAATAGTATCGCTGTTTCTTGTACTAATGTTCTAAGTGAGAATGGATCCCAATCAACTCAGGTTTTTTATTGGGTGCAGTTATTTGGTGTTAGTGCAAGTGATAAAATATATATGCCTGAACCTATATTCACTTTTAAAGGATCTTCTATTAGTTCAAATTCAATTGTTTTAAAATGGCAAAAATCTTCAGATTATATAACTGGTTATAAGATATATCGGTATGATGAGAAAATTCGTGGATATAATCTTTTAAAAACAATTACTAAAAATACTATCCTTTCTTTTACTGATAAGAAATTATCTAGTGCAACTTCTTATAAATATAAAATTATAGCTTATAAGACACTCAACAATAAAGTTTACAATAGTAATTCCAGTCAGATTTTAAAAGTGACTACAAAGCCATTGAAAACTTCTTTATCTTTGTCACCTTCCAAGAAAAAAATCTTACTTAGGTGGAAAAAGATTCCTAGAGTTTCTGGATATCAAATTTATAGGCATACTAGTAAAAATGGTAAATACAAGCTTTTAAAGAATATCAAAAAAGCATCTATA
This sequence comes from Methanobrevibacter cuticularis, assembly GCF_001639285.1. Lineage (GTDB taxonomy): Archaea > Methanobacteriota > Methanobacteria > Methanobacteriales > Methanobacteriaceae > Methanobaculum > Methanobaculum cuticulare. The sequence goes on from NZ_LWMW01000147.1 coordinate 27,288, forward strand.
GTAAAATATACAAATACCAATTTAATCAAAAATAAAAAGTACTTCTATAAAGTTAGATCATATAAAATAGTTGATGATAAGAAGATTTATAGTGACTTTAGTGTAATTAAATATAATAAACCACGTTAAATATAATTATAATTATATTATTTGGTTGCCTACTGTTGTTAATTCATTAAATCTTTAATCAGAAGTATTATTTTTAATCTTTATTTTTCTCTAGATATTTATTTTTCTCTAGATTTTTATTTAAATTATTTTTCCGTTTATATTGAATATTTTAAAAATATTTAATTTTTTACATTATTTTCCTGTTTATATTGAATATTTTAAAAATACTAGCTGAAGCTTTTGATGAATTAGAAATGATACATTTATCACTCATTAATTACTAAACTCTTTATATATTCTATTGGTCAGACTAATATCAAATATAGGTTTATAATGAGTTATTGATCAATTAATCTAATTGAAATGAAGATTATTATGATAGAAAAAGAAGAATTAATAGCTATTTTTCTTAATATAGCAGAGCAAGAGATGGAAAATGGGATTATTCCCGAAATTGTAAAAGAAGATGGATGTATATCTTATTCTTTTAAAGAAATGCATTTTATATTTATTAATAATGTAACATTATCTTTTAATAAGCTAATAATAGATGAAGATAATGTTAGATTTTATATTGATGATCTTGCTGTTAGTGCAATAGCTATTGATAATGTTGATATAATAGCTAATTAGAAAAAATAGTTTCTTTTGAATTTCTTATTAATTATTTTATTCCATTAGTTTAATTTTTATAATCCTATAATTGAGTTCTATCTAGTTTTATTAATTATTTTCATTAATCTATAATATAGTGATGGATATTGACTTTGAAAATAATAATTTAGTATAGATACCTAGAATATATTTAATAGATAATAACTATATAAATAAATTATCTAAAATATATATTTTTAATATTTCCAATTTTAATTGTTTGGTCTATATTATATAATAAAAAAGGTGTGTAATAGCATTAAATCTATTATATAACCCATTTTATAAGATTATTTTTATTTCATGATTTTATTGTTAAGGGATACCTTTATATTAAATTGTAAATAAAAATTAATTTATAAGAATTTTTATAAATAAGTAAAAAAATAAGTATAAGAATTTTTATAAATAAGTAAAAAATAAGTATAAGAATTTTTATAAATAAGTAAAAAAAATAAGTATAAGAATTTTTATAAATAAGTAAAAAATAAGTAAAAAATATTTTTTAAGAGTTGTAAATAATTTTAATATTTTAAAAAAAAGTTAAAAAGTATAAATAAAATCAAGAATTGTGATATATTTAAGAGTTATAGGTAAAGTAGGATACAAATGAAGATCAAAAAATCCATGACAGCGATTAATCAATGTGAACAAGATTCATCAAGGATTCAACAATGATACCTATAGAAGTTTTGTTATTTGGATTGGGACTTTTACTTATTGCAAGTATTCTATTAAGCAAATTATCTACTGTTATTGGAATTCCTACTCTAATAGTGTTTTTAATTATTGGAATGTTATTGGGTTCAGATGGCATTATAGGAATTTATTTTGATAATTATTTATTTGTTCAGTATATTAGTATATTTGCTCTAATTATAATAATGTTTTCAGGTGGTTTAGACACTGAATTTAAAAGAATTAAGCCAATAGCGAAAATTGGTGTTTCACTTTCAACATTTGGTGTTTTATTAACTGCAGTAGTCACAGGTTTATTTATTCATTTTATTATAGGAATTGATTTGATTGTTTCTCTTCTTATAGGTTCTATTATATCATCTACTGATGTTGCAGCTGTATTCTCAATATTTCGCCCATTTAATCTAAAATTAAAAAATAATTTGGATAATTTGCTTGAATTTGAAAGTGCAACTAACGATCCAATGGCTTATGTTTTAACAGTAAGTTTTATTTACTTGGTAATTCATCCTACCACTTCAATTTGGGGAATAATTTTCTTATTGATTCAATCAATGGTAATAGGTACTATTGTTGGATACTTATCAGGGAAACTATCTGTAAAATTGGTTAACTCTATCAATTTAACCACAAAAGGATTATACCCTGTTTTACTTATAGGAGTAGCAGTTTTAACTTTTGCATCTGCAGAATTGATTGGAGGTAATGGTTTCTTAGCGGTATATATTGGATCATTACTTATTGGAAATAGTGCATTAGTAAGTAAGAGGGCCCAAATAAACTTTTTCGATGGTTTGGCATGGTTAATGCAGATAATAATGTTTATAATTCTAGGACTTGTAGTTTTTCCAAAACAACTACTTCCTACAGCAGGAATTAGCTTGTTAGTATCTTTTGGACTAATTTTAATTGCAAGACCATTATCTGTTTTCTTATGCTTGATTCCATCTAAATTTAATCTAAAAGAGAAGTTTTTCGTTTCTTGGACAGGTATTAAAGGAGCAGTACCTATTGTATTTGCAACATATCCTCTAGTTGCAGATATTCCTCAGGCAGGGATAATTTTTAATATAGTTTTCTTTGTTACCATCATATCTGTTCTTTTACAAGGATCAACTATCAAGTTCTTAGCTAAAAAACTTAAATTAGTGGAATCTATGGATTAAACTAATTAATTTCTATTAAAAATATATTGAAACTATGGGTTAATAAGAAGTTATTTATTAAAAACTTAGTTGAGTAAGTGATTTAAATAAATAATTTTTATTAAAAAATAGTCCATATGTCAATGAAAAATCAAAATAATCTTAGAAAATACTTTTTAAGGCTATTTGAAGATATTTAACCTTATTTTAATTTAATTTAAAATAGAATAATATTTTTAAGTTAGTCTAGTTATATAAAAAGTTAGTTTAGTTATATAAAATCTTAAGTAAAAATTAAAATTAGATTTGAATTAATTGAAATGTAATTTGATTAGAATATCTTATTTATTTCTTATGCTGAAAATCTTAAAATAATACAAAAGACAGCTAATATTATTGTCATAACTACAACTTGTTCAGGAGTGAGTTTAGGTCCTCCAGTTTCTTCATCTTCGAAGTATCTAACAAGTCCAGCTCCTGTTGGAGGTAGCATTTCTTTACTTTTCTTTGCCATTTTATCACCTGATAATCTTGAATTTATATAGTTTGAATTTTGTTTGTGATTAATTAATAATGTTCTGTGTATGATAATTTTTAATCATTTTAATTATATTATTTATCCTTAATAAGTTTTCTTATAATTTTCTTTTTTATTATTATCAATAATATATTTTTATTTTTAATACTTTATAATTTATTATTATTTTTCAATGCTGTTAATTTAAGGAATATATTAATTAATTTTTAATGAATATGACATTTCTTTTAAATAAAAATTATAAAAAATTAGGCTTTCTAGAAACCATTTTAATAGTAAAATATATTTATAAAAAATACATATTAAAATCTTTTATTAGTAAAATTATCTCTTAATTGATATTGGGTTATAAAAAAATTGTTAAACTAGTTTTTAAAATTTAATATAATAAATATAAACTGATATTATCAAATAAGATAATTAAATTTTAGAGAGACGAAAAATTAAAAATAATGATATTAGGTCGAATGCTGTCAATTTAAGAAAATTTTCTTTAAAATTTCAATATTTTTAATTAATTTTTTATAATTTATATTTAAATGGAATGTTGCATTCATTAGAATATTAAAGTAATAATTCTTTAAGTTGACAGCATTGGATATTAGGGGGGGGTTTTAATGGAATTTGATGTATAATTTAGCTAATAAATTTCATTAAATATAATATTTTTATAAAAATAAATGTGATAAAAAACATGGAAAATCTTTGTTAAATTCATTATACATTTTTTGAGTTATTCTTCTTCTTCTTTTAACAATAGTTTTTATTTACTTATTTATGATATATATATATATATATATATATCAATTCTTTTTCAATAAAGTTTATATATTATATTATAAGATAATTAATTAAGTTAATTAGTAGTGATTGTTTTTTATATTATTTAATATGATTTTTTATTAATGTGATAAAATTAATAATCTTATAATTTTTTTCTTTGGAGGTGTTTAAAAGGAATAATAATGTTATAGTTTAATTTGTTATGGGTGAGTGTTCATTATTATTTAATCAAAGAAAATGTTCATTATATATTAGAAGATTAATCTTTTAAAATAATTGAATATTGGTATAGGGGGCTATTAAATAATAATTTGGTTAATTAGGAGTAAATTACAATGAAAATAGGATTTATCCCAAGTATTTTCCTAAAACAATTAATATGGAGATTAAAAATTATAAAAATACAATGAAAATCAATACCTTAAAAAACTAATACAATGGAAAAATAATTATTTTACAATAAAATGGAGAATAATAATGGAAAAAACTATAGGAATGATTCTTTGTGGAGGATTTGGAAAAAGACTTAGACCAATAACTGAAAAAATTCCAAAACCTTTAGTCGAAATTAAAGATGATTACACAATTTTAGATAAACAACTATTTGACTTTAAAAATGCTGGTATCGAGGATGTTTATCTCCTAACAGGATTTTTAAATGAAAAAATAAAAGAACGTTTTGGTAATGAATATAAAGGAGTTAATATTCACTACATCATTGAAGAAGAACCTCTTGGAACATTAAATGCTATTCGTCTAGGTATGGAAGCAATTGATGACCATGATCAGTTTATTATTCGTAATGGTGATGTTATAGCTGATTCAAACCTTAAAAAGATGATTAAAGAAGGTGAAAAATCAAATATTGAAGAAGAACCTCTTGAAACATTAAATCTTATTCGTCTAGGTATGGAAGCAATTGATGACCATGATCAGTTTATTATTCGTAATGGTGATGTTGTAGCTGATTTAAACCTTAAAAAGATGATTGAACAAGGTGAAAAATCAAATTATCCATTTAATATTTTCATAACTCAAATGCAATCTCCTTATGGTATTGTAGAAACAAATGGGGAGAAATTAGCTTCTTTTAAAGAAAAACCTCTATTGGATTATTATATTAATGGAGGAGTTTACTTTTCAAAAAGTAAACTCGATTTTGGAGATTTTAAAACAGGAGACATTGAAAAAACTCTATTTCCACTAATGGCTAAGGAAAATAAGATTGGATATTATAGAGAAGATGGATTGTTTTGGATGGCTGTTGACACATCTAAAGAATTAGAAAATGTTAGACAAGAATATAAAAACAGAACTGACAAACCATGGGGTTATGAGAAAGTTTTAATCTACACAGAAAAATATCTGACTAAGGAGCTATTTATAAAAGAAGATTATCAAACAAGCTTCCATTACCATGAAAAAAAGGACGAAACAATGTATATAATCTCTGGTGCAGGTTATATAGAGTTCAATGATAAAACAGAGTATTTTAGTAAAAATGATACTATAAGAATAGAACCTAATATCGAACATTCAATTGTAGCTACTGAAAATACAGTGCTTCACGAAGTTTCAACACCTTATTTAGATGATACAATTAGAGTAAATGATTTTTATACAAGATAATTGTAGAAAAATTGGAGAAATATTATGAAATCTACAAGCAAACAAAAAGTAAAAGTTTCACTTGTTTCAAGGTCTTTTCAATCACGTATCCAAGGAATTGGAACTTATTCTAAAATGGTATATGAAATTATTAAACAAAATAAAAAAATTCAAATTAATTTAACTTCCCAAGATAATAGCTATTTACTCAAAAATAATCCTTTGGGTTATTTATTTTATTGTTTAATTGAACTTCCTATAAAAATTAAAAAATCAGATGTTTATCATGCATTATCCCCAATGGAAGCTTTATTTTTAAATCCTAATAAAACTATTGTAACAATACATGATTTAATACCAATAAAAAGAGCTAAATCCTTAAAAAACAAGCTATTTAAAATTTTATTCAATCAAGCTTTGAAAAAATCTATTAAGTGTGAAATTATTGCAATTTCTGAAGAGACAGCTAGAGATTTAGAAGAATATTACAATGTAGATTATGAAACTATTAATGTTATTCCTCCAGCTATCAGTGAAAATTTCTTCCCAACAAACAAAAATAATGAGATTTTTACCATAGGAACTATATCTTATTTAGAAAATAGGAAACGAATAGATATTCTGATTAATGCCTTTTTAAAGGCAGATATCAAAAATTCATTGCTATTAATTGGAGGAAAAGGTCCTGAACTAGAAAATCTTAAAAAAATAGCTAATAATGATTTAAGAATCAAATTCTTAGGTTTTGTTCCTGATCATGATATGAATGATTTTTATAATTCTTTAGATGTTTTTGTATTCCCAACAATCATGGAAGGATATGGCTTACCTATTGTTGAAGCTATGGCATGTGAAAAACCTGTTATAACTCTTGAAGATGGAAGTATTCCATCAGATATTAAAGATAAAACTTTTATTTCTTCAAAATCAAATCTAGCAAATGATTTAAAAAATAGAAATTTTAAATGTAATCTAAAATCTAACTTAAAATTTGCAAATGAACATTCTCTTGATAAAACTGGTCAAAAACTTAAAAAAATTTATGATTCTATGATTTGAAGTGTTTATGGTATTTGATGAACTTATTTAGGAGATAAAATATGATATCACAAAAATGGAATGAAAATAAAAATTATAATAAATCAGATAGAATATACGATGAATTTTGAGGGGTTATATGTACAAAATTAGTGTTATTATGCCTGTTTATAATCGTGAAAAGTTAGTAAAAAGAGCTGTTGATTCTGTGATTAATCAAAGTTTTGGTTTTGAAAATATTGAACTTATATTAGTCGATGATAATTCAACAGACGAGACTAAAAATGTTATTAAGGATTATGCAGAAAAATATGATAACATTCATCCGATATTTCGAGAAACCAATAGTGGAAGCCCAAATATTCCTCGTAACGATGGTATTGATAATGCTAAAAGTGAATATATAATGTTTTTAGATAATGATGATGAATATACTCCAGAAATCTGTGAAAAACTTTATAATGCAATAAAAAAATATAAAACCGATTTTGTTGAATGTTGGTGTCGAGACATATCTAACTATAAACGAGAGAGAGAGAGAAATATTGAGGAGAATATAGCTTCAACATCCTGTGTCATTCATAATCGTGAAGAAAAAGATTTGCCTAAGTTAAGTGGAGTTTGGAATAAGTTATATAAAAAAAGTTTTTTAGATTTAAATAATATCCGTTTTCCCCCAAATATTAATGCTGAAGATGTATTCTTTTCTTTGTTGTGTTATGATAATGTGGATAGATGGATAGAAGTAAAATATATAGGATATTTACATATTGATGACCTTGATTTTTTATCTTTATCCCGTGCAAGTAATAAAAAAATTATATTTGGTTCTTTAAAAGGTTTAGATTTAACTATTAACATATTAAAGAAAAATAATAGTAAATTATTAAATTCACCATTAGAAGCCATTCCGAATATAGCTTTAGGATTTTTAAGAGCTAATTTAGATTATAGTGAGAAAAATGAACTCTTAAATAAGTATTGGCATCTATTTAAAAACTATAAAAATTATGATTGTTTATCTTTAAGCTATCCTATGAAAGTTTATATGAAACTTTTCACATTTGATAAAAAAATAGCTATTATAATGTCATACATATATAAATACCTAAAATTAGACAGCATATTCTATAATAAAAAGATATATAATTATATTAGAAGTTTAGCTGGAGGAGGATACAATTTTGGAGAATAAACATGAAGAATAATAATGTAATCTTGTTTACAATTACTTTATCTGAAAATTTAATTTTATAAAACTGTTTAAATATTAAATAACTAATTTATATTATTTTAGTTTAAAAAATAAGAATCAATATCAATTTTATAAGGTAATAAATTCTAAAATATTACTATTTTGCTTTTTTACAAATTTATATTAGAGAATGAAGATTAAAAAATTTTAATAAATATTATCTTATAGAATTAATTAATATTTGGTGAATATATATGAAAAATTATTTAGAAAAAATTTTCAATCGTGCACCTTTAAAAATTAAATATTTAATTTTAAAAATGTATAAATATATTAATTTTGAAAAATCTAATGTTTTAAAAGAATATTTAGATAAAAAAGTTATCTTAATGAGATGTTTAGAAAATAAACTTAAAATTAATCCTAATAAAGAAAAACAAGAAATATTAAATGTTCTTAAAAATAAATTTGATGGTGTTGGTATTCCTTATTATTGGACAAACAAATATAAAAAAGAAAATATCAAAATTCAACATGACTCTAAATCTAAGTATAACTTTGTTATGCATCAGAATAAACCACTTTACTTTCCTTTAAATATGAGTAATCAAGAAATAAAGATATTATATAACTCTTTGCTAATTGAACAAGATGAAAATTCTCCTCATTTATATTTAACTCCTGATTTTACATTGCAAAAAGGTGAATTTAAGGAGGAGAATGATATTATATTAGATGTGGGTGCTGCTGAAGGGATATTTACTCTTTCTAACATTGATTTAATAAAAAAAGCATATTTATTCGAATGTGATGAAGATTGGATTGAACCCTTAAAGTTAACATTTAAACCTTACAAAGAAAAAGTTGAAATTGTTAACCGATATGTTAGTGATACTACCTCTGATAAAACTATAACTCTTGATGATTTTTATAATCAAATTGATAAAGAGGAAATTAACTTTATTAAAGTAGATATTGAAGGAGCAGAGTTTGACCTACTTAAAGGAGCAAAAAAACTTTTAAAAAACTCTAAAAACTTAAAATTAGCTATTTGTACTTATCATGAGCAAGAAGATGCTGAAATATTTGAAAATTTTTTAATTGAGAAAGGATATTCTTGTGAATTTTCTAAGGGTTATATGGCTGTATTTTGTGGTGAATTTAAATATCCATATTTAAGAAAAGGACTTATTAGAGCTAAAAAAAAAATCAATGATTTGAAAAGTGATTTACTGACAAAAAAGTCCAGAACATTTTTCAAATATTTAATATATTCTAGTTAATCTTTCTTTATTGTCGAAATGTTCATCAAAAGATACTATCTCTCACATGCCTAATTTTTCCATTATAGCTATAGAAGTACAATCAGCATAACCTAAAGACCCATTGTATTTTTTACATATATCAATTGCTTTGTCTTGTATTTCATCATCTATCACATAAACATTATAATTATCTTTCAGTAAATAGTACATATTTTCTATTTCTTTCCCATTCATACTACCAGCTAATCCATTTAATGTTTCAAGTAGTATTACATTAGAAATACAACATTCTGACTTTTCACTTTTGAAGCTAGTTTAAGTGATTCATCATGCCATTGACCCTTTTTTAATATTAGTCCAAGTATAAAAGTTGTATCGATGAAAAGCAAATTAATATTCTCCTCTTTGTGCTTTTCTTATTATATTAATCTTATTAACTATAGTTGGAATAGGTATTAGAAGAAAACATAATTAAACATTTTTTTGGAGAGGACTTATTTATTTTTTCTCCTCTATTTTTTTGAAAATTTTTTTTCCATTATAACCTTGGAAGCTCTCTGATTTTTATTAGTTGTGTAATATTAGTTCTTTTAATTCTTCTGCTGATGCTATTTCTTGTGAAAATTTGTGATTAAGCTTTTACTTTTTCCAGTTTCTAGTTTGACATTAACATTTCTTAAGTTTAGTGATTTTATTTCTTTATTTTTTCATTGAATGTGTTCTTTCAGTGTTTAATTTGATGTCTACATATTCATCATTGGTTTTTATATGTTTCATTTCGTTTTATGTAGTTTGTTTTTTTTTAATCTGAATATGGATTTGCTTTTTTTCCTATTAATTGTGAATATGATTCGGTTGAGGGATAAAGTTTGTTAAATGTTATTATTGATTTTTTTTAAGTCTATCGTTGCTTGATTTTTCTATATTTTCGTATGCGAGTGCATGTTCTCAGGTAGTCATTGGAGGGATAATGGAATCTATCATGAAGTCATTTTTAACATCTGAAAGAGCAGATGTTGTGGTTTAAACATCTTTAAATCTCTAAAATCCAGATAAATTTAAATGATTTTAGAAAAATCAAAATAAAACTATTTAAAAAATAAAAATACAAACTAAAACAAATTTATATTCTTAATAAATATCTAATTAATAATATTTAAAATTATATTCTTAATAAATATCTAATTAATAATATTTAAAATTTATATTAATAACAAAAGATAAATAAATAATAAAAAAATAAATAAAACTATTTTAACCAAAAAAATATTAAAAAAAGAATTTAATAAAGAAAAAAATGAAAATAAAGAAAAAATAGAAGAAATTTCTTAACTTGACAGAATTGATTATTTTTTTTTATTATTTTTTTGGAGATCTTTTAATGAAAAGTCTAAAGCAAATGATAGACTAACAAAAGTTATTAACAGCAATTATAGTTATTTGCTGAGTATCTAGTTGAAGATTTTAAAGAATAATATGTTGAACTGATTGATAATGATTGATTGGTGGTGAATTAGCAACAAATCTCGCAGACCTCAAAGGATACTAAAACCATTAACAGATGACATGAAAGAAAAATAAGGAGTATAATATTTTCATTCTTTAATACATCGATCTATCCAAACAGTACAACCGCATTCACTACATGGTAAAAGACTAAAAGTAGAATCATTCACATCAACTACTCCACCACAGCCATTGCATTGATAAAGACCTTCTCCTGGCTGATCTCCACTGTAAAAAGTTTTCATTTTACTTCCTCCTCATTCATTTTAATTATTATTATTATTATTTTTCATTTGTCACTAGTACAACATCTACTATATTGTCAATTTCATTAAAAGTAAATATTTTATCTTCTGTTGATAATAAATGTGTTTTTACTGCAATTCTTTCAATAAAACCAGTGTTTTGATTGATTTCAAAGTTATTAACTTTACCTATCACATGTCCTCTACTATTAATAACTTTCAATCCTAATAATTTAGTTGCTTCCATTTTAATTCCTCTTTTTAATTAGAAAAAATGTAAGTGTTACATTACTTTTTTAAGATATTTAAATTTTAAGTGAACATGCAAACTATTAATAAGAAACTAACAAAAAAACATGCTAAGAACTAATTTTAAAGATAGAATTCATTTATACTTCTTTTAAGATAATTTTTTCAGGTAATATAATAATTGTACTAAAATATACCATTATTCACTAACTACACTAACTAAATAGCTATTTCTAAGATGACTATCTCAATATGTCAAAATTATCAAAAATTTCAATATTCCATAGTTAGTAAAATATTATTCATTAATTTATATCCTTACATTAAAATTAAATACTAATTTTTACATATTAATTTTATAAACAATTTTCCATAATAAATATTATAATTATATTTTAAATCATTAATTGTATTAATGTTAAATATTTTATTTCAAATTATAATTTTATATGATAATCAGATTTTTTATGATAATTATACTTAAATTTATAAATACCACACATAATTTATAAATATCATATACAATTTATAAATATAATACATAATTCAGATTTTTTATGATAATTATACTTAAATTTATAAATACCACACATAATTTATAAATATAATATACAATTTATAAATATAATATATAATTCATAAAGATAGTATACAATTTATAAATATCGTATATAATTTATAAAGATAGTATATAAAGATATTAAAATTATTATTTTTTGCAATTACATTTTGATTTCATTTTGAAATAGATATTAAGTGATAAAATGGATTATTTTGAAGGATTAGAGAAGGAAACTAAAGAATTATATGAAATAGCTAACATGGCAAGGTCGAAAGGATTAGATGCTCAAACTGAAACAGAAATTCCTCTAGCTAAGGATTTAGCTGAACGTGTAGAGGGGTTAGTTGGCCCTGAAGGAATAGCTAAAAGGATTAAAGATCTTGAAGATGATATGTCTAGGGAAGAAGTGGCTTTTAAAATAGCTGCTGAAATATCTTCTCAAGAGTTTGATGAGGTAGGAAAAAAGCAGCGAGAAATCGATACAGAACGAGAAAGGCTTGCAGATCAGGCAGTTAGGACAGCTTTAGCTATTTTAACAGAAGGAGTTGTAGCTGCACCACTTGAAGGAATAGCTAAGGTTAAAATAAAAAAGAACTCTGATAACTCTGAATATCTGGCTGTTTATTTTGCAGGACCTATAAGAAGTGCAGGAGGAACTGCTGCTGCATTAGCCGTTCTTATTGGGGATTGTATTAAAGTAGCTACTAATTTAAGCAATTATCTACCTACTGATTCTGAAATTGAGCGTTATGTTGAAGAGGTGGAACTCTATGAATCTGAAGTAACAAATCTTCAATACTCTCCAAAACCTGATGAAGTTAGGTTAGCTGCAAAAAACATCCCCGTTGAAGTTACAGGTGAGCCTACAGACAATGTTGAAGTTTCTCATAGGGATTTAGAAAGAGTTGAAACTAATAATATCAGAGGAGGTGCTTTACTTGCTATGGTTGAAGGAGTAATTCAAAAGTCTGCAAAGGTCTTAAAATATACTCACACTCTTAAACTTGATGGGTGGACTTGGTTAGAAGAATATTCTAAAGAAAAAGAAGGAAATGAAAATAGTTCTAATCAGGAAGAAATATCAGATGAAGAAAAAATAAAGTCAGGTAAGGATGATGCTAAGTATATTCAGGATATTATTGGCGGAAGGCCAGTTTTAGGTTATCCTTCTGAAAAAGGAGGATTTAGGTTACGTTATGGTAGATCAAGAAACACAGGTCTGGCAGCTATGGGGGTAAATCCTGCTACAATGCAGCTATTGGAATTTTTAGCTGTTGGAACTCAACTTAAGATTGAGAGACCTGGAAAAGGAAACTGTGTTGTTCCAGTTGATTCAATTGAAGGTCCTCTTGTAAAGCTTAAAAATGGGAATGTAGTTAGAATATCTACAGTAAAAGAAGCTAAGGCAATTAAGGGACAAATAGCTGAAATATTATTTTTAGGTGATATGTTAGTTGCATTTGGCGAATTTTTAAGAAATAATCAAACATTGCTTCCTTCAGCTTGGTGTGAAGAGTGGTGGATTGAAATTATTAAAAATTCTCCTAAATATAATGAAGGAGATTTAGATTTAGAAAAATTAGGTGATTTTAAAAACAAAGAAAATAGTTATATCTCAGCTAAGGATGCATTTGAAATCTCTAAAAAGTATGATGTTCCTTTACATCCAAACTACACTTATTCCTATAATGATGTTTCTATTGAAGATTTAAATTCTTTAATAAAATGGATATCTAAGTTTAAAAATAGCTTTATTGAAGATGAAGAGCTTAAGCTAGATTTATCTTATTCAAAACGTATTTTAGAAATAATTGGAGTTCCACATACATTAGAAGGAAAAGAAAATCCTCAAGTTGTTTTAAATTCAGATGATGCTTATAGTTTGATTCATACTTTAACTGAAGAATTAGCTATTGAGGATAATCTTAAAAATGATTCCACTCTTAATGCAGTGAATAAGATTTCAGCTATTGAAATAAAAATTAAAGCACCAATTTACATAGGAACTCGTGTTGGAAGACCTGAGAAATCAAAAGAAAGATTAATGAAACCAGCTCCCCATGTTCTATTCCCAATAGGCAATGCTGGAGGTAGTCGAAGATTAGTGGCTGAAGCTTCCAAAAAAGGAAAGATAAATATTGAAATTTCTAGAATGCGGTGTACTAACTGTCAAATTAGCTCTTTTCAATCTTTATGTCCTCATTGTGGATCACCAACTGAAGTTGGAACTCCTAGTAGAAAAAATATCAATCTCTCAGGGATGCTAAGAAAGGCTTCTGAAAATGTTAATGTTCGAAGAGTAGATGAAATCAAAGGTGTTATAGGAATGATTTCTGAGTCTAAACTTCCAGAGCCTTTAGAAAAAGGAATTTTAAGAGCTAAGAATGAAGTTTTCACCTTTAAAGATGCTACTATTAGACATGATTCTACTGATTTACCACTAACTCATTTCATCCCTAAAGAAATTGGAGTCACAGTTGAGAAACTAAAAGAAATGGGATATGAAAATGATGCTTATGGAAATGAAATAGAAAATGAAAAACAAATAGTTGAGTTAAAGGTTCAAGATGTTGTAATATCTAATAAATGTGGAGAATATCTAGTCAATGTAGCTAATTTCATGGATGATTTACTAAATAAGTTTTATTCGATGGATAAATTTTATAATGTAAATTTAAAAGAGGATTTAATTGGTCATTTAATAGTAGGACTTGCTCCTCATACATCAGCAGGGGTTCTTGGTCGTATTGTAGGTTTTACAAACGCATTAGCTTGTTATGCTCACCCTTATTTCCATTCAGCTAAAAGAAGAAATTGTGATAGTGATGAAGATTCTATAATGCTTCTTCTCGATGCATTAATCAATTTCTCTAAATCATATTTGCCCCGAACACGTGGGGGAAGCATGGATGCTCCATTAGTTTTATCTTCAAGAATTGATCCTGAAGAAATTGATGATGAGTCACATAATATAGATGTTATGGAAAAATTATCATTGGATTTCTTTAATAAAACTCAAGAGTTTATAAAACCATCTGATGCTTTAGATTTAGTTGATAATGTTTCTATGCATCTTGGAACTCAAGCGCAATATGAAAATTTGATGTTTTCTCATCATACTTCAAATATTCACGCAGGTCCAAATATATGTCTCTATAAAACTCTACCTTCTATGAAAGAAAAAGTGGAATCTCAGATAGAATTAGCTGAAAAAATAAGAGCTGTTGATCAACGGGGAGTTGTTGAAGGAGTTTTAAGCTCTCATTTCTTACCTGATATAATGGGTAATGCAAGAGCATTTTCTAAACAAAAGGTTAGATGTACTACCTGTAATTCAAAATATAGAAGAATGCCACTTTCAGGTAAATGTAAATGTGGAGCAAACCTTATTTTAAGTGTTCCTAAAGGATCTGTAGTCAAATATCTAGAAATTTCCAGAGATTTAGTAGCTAGATACCCAATTACACATTATTTAACCCAAAGATTAGAAATTCAAGAATTTGGAATCGATTCACTCTTTGAAAGTGATAAATCTAAACAAAGTTCTTTAGATGTATTCTTATAATTAATAAAGATTGTTCCATTTTTTAATTTTTTATCATTCATCATTATTCTTTATTTTATAATTCTTATTTATTTAGTTATTTTATTTATTATTCTTTATTTTATAATTCTTATTTATTTAGTTATTTTATTTATTATTCTTTATTTTATAATTCTTATTTAGTTTGTTATTTTATTTATTATTCTTTATTTTATAATTCTTATTTAGTTTGTTATTTTATTTATTATTCTTTATTTTATAATTCTTATTTATTTAGTTATTAAATATTAAAATATTCATATTATAAAGAATTTACTACCACCATTTTTCTTATTTATTTCTAATTATATGATTAGAACAGTAACCTTTATATATGAAAAATACTAATTATAATAACAATTGTTATATTAATGCTCAATAAATTTAAAATTATTTATAAATTAAATAATTTAAGCAGTAACTTTATATATGATGTGTGATAATTATAGAATAACAATTGTTATAATTAATGATATAAAAAATCTATTTAATTAGTGTTGTGTGTGACTTTAACAAAATATATGGAGATCAAAAAATGAATTTACTTTATAATACAAAAGAATCAGTAGAGTATGCTGCTAATGATTTAAGTACCAGTAGGTTCACCTATATATGCAATAGGTTTTTCACATCTTATAAACTATTTTTAAGGCACATGTCTTGTTCTATCATTGATTTTATGTGTTGATCGCAGATATTGGCATCTAATAACTCTGAGTTTTGTTGTTGATTTTGTTGTAATTACTTGTAATTACAATAATTTGATTATAATTTAACATTATTTTAGTATTATTCTAATATTATTATAATTTATTTCAATGGCATATTGTTAAGTTAATACTTCGAGTTATTATCTGCTATTATCTGTTATTTATTAAATCTTATTTTTAATATAATTTTCAATGTTATTTTAGATTATAAGAACATAATAAATACTATTAAAAAATAACAATTGTTATAATTATTGTTCGACTTAATATTTAAAACGAGGTATAAAAATTGAAAAAAATAAAAGAAATTGCTATATATGGAAAAGGTGGGATAGGAAAATCTACTACTACATCAAATATTAGTGCAGCACTATCTGATGCGGGATACAATGTAATGCAAATCGGTTGTGATCCAAAAAGTGACTCTACTAATACATTAACTGGTGGAAAATCTATACCAACAGTGCTTGAATCCTTGCGTAAAGGGAGAGGGGCTCTTAAGATAGAAGATGTGATATTTGAAGGTTTCAATGGTATTCACTGTATTGAGGCTGGAGGACCTGAACCAGGTGTAGGATGTGCTGGAAGGGGCATAATTACAGCTGTTGAGTTTTTAAAGCAACAGAATGTTTTTGAAGAATATTCTCCAGATGTTGTTTTATATGATGTACTTGGGGATGTTGTTTGTGGTGGTTTTGCTATGCCTATAAGAGAAGGAGTAGCAGATCAAGTTTATACAGTTTCATCAGCAGACTTCATGGCAATATATGCAGCTAATAATCTTTTCAAAGGTATTAAAAAATATTCAACTGGAGGAGGAGCTCTTTTCAGTGGTCTTATTGCAAATTCTATCACATTTTCAGCACAAAAAGATATTTTGGAAGATTTTGTTAAAAAAACTGAGAGTACAATAGCAGGCTTTGTTCCAAGATCACTTGCAGTTACTCAAGCAGAATTGTCTGGTAAAACAACAATAGAAGCAAATCCAGACTCTGACCAAGCAAAAGTTTACAAGAAATTAGCTAATGATATTTATAAAAATAAAAATGAATATGTACCTTCACCACTAGAAAGTGATCAACTTAAAGATTGGGCTGAATCCTGGTCTGACAAACTTATTGAACTAAAAAAACAAGAAGAGGGTGATTTTAAAATTTAAATAAATAATCAAACAATGAAAAAATCATTAACAATGAAAAAACCTTTTAAATGTATAAAAAAATAGTAAAAATCGGATAATAAAGGCACGATTTTAAAAAAATAGAACATAAAAATGTGATATATAGAATAGAAGAAAAGAGGTATAAAATGGCTAAAAATGAACTTGATTCAGAAGATTACATTGTAGAGCTTGATAAAGTTACATGCCCAACACGTGAACAACGTGCTAATGGTACAAATGTGTATTTTGGAAAAGCAACTGAGCTTTTACAGGATGCTAAGGATGGGAATTTAAAATGTACTGAACGAGGATTTCAACAATCTGGAGGTTGTATTCTTAACTTTTATCTTGCTGTTAGGGTTTCAACTATAAGAGATGCTGCAATAATATTTAATGGTCCTGTAGGATGTTCTCATTCCGCATTAGGTTATAAAGAATTGTATGGAGCTATTCCAGAAGCTTTAGGAAAACCTACTAATTATAATCTTAACTGGCTCACCACCAATCTTGGTGAAGATGATGTGGTTTTTGGTGCTAAAGAAAAACTTATTGAAGCTGTTAAAGAAGCAGAAAAAAGATATTCTCCAAAAGCTATTTTCATTCTAACTACTTGTGTTACAGGAATCATCGGTGAAGATATTGAAGCTGCTGTAAATGAAATACAGCCAGATACAAAAGCAACAATTGTTCCAGTTCACTGTGAAGGAGTAAGATCTAAAATTATGCAGACTGGATATGATGCATTTTGGCACGGTGTTTTGAAATATCTCGTTAAAAAACCTAAAAAGAAACAAAAAGACTTAGTTAATATAGCTAGTATGTTATCTTATGCATGGCAAGATAGAGTAGAGATTGAAAGACTTCTTGGTAAATTAGGTCTTAGAGCCAATTTCATTCCAGAGTTTGCAAGTGTTGAGGATTTTGAACAATTAGGAGAAGCAGCAGTAACTGCACCAATTTGTCCAACTTACACAGATTATCTTTCAAGAGGACTTCATCAACATTTCGATGTACCGTTTTTCATGTATCCTTCTCCAATTGGTATAGTCAATACTGATCAATGGCTTAGAGAAATAGCTAAGTATACTGGAAAAGAAAAAGAAGTCGAAGAACTTATCAAAGAAGAACATAAACAATGGGTTCCTAAGATGGAAGAAATCAATAAAAAATTCAAAGCTATCGAAGAAGAAAGAGGGGGTAAAAAAGTTGATGTTCTTGGTTCTCTTGGACAAGGAAGGCTTGTTACCCAGCTACCTTACTTTGAAGAGTTAGGTGTTACATCAAGTTCTGCAATGGCTCAGGATTTTGATAATATATTGATTGATGAATTAGAAGATGTTATTAACAGAGTTGGCGATTTTAATGTCATGGTAAATACATTCCAAGCTGCAGAACAACTCCATATCACCG
Source organism: Methanobrevibacter cuticularis (assembly GCF_001639285.1). GTDB lineage: Archaea > Methanobacteriota > Methanobacteria > Methanobacteriales > Methanobacteriaceae > Methanobaculum > Methanobaculum cuticulare. The sequence goes on from NZ_LWMW01000147.1 coordinate 45,751, forward strand.
AACAAACCAAGCCAGATATGGCTTTGACTTGTCCTTTCCAAGGTGGAGCTTGGAAACGTGAAGGTTCTGTTTCAAGGTTACACTCTTTAAGAGGGGATCCGAGAAAATGGAGTACTCAAGCAGGGTATGCTGGTGCAATTGCATATGGAAATTTCTTGCTACAAGCACTTAAAAATGAATCACTACAAAGGCTTTCTAAGGAGAATACTGGAGTTAGTGTAAAAAAATGGTACTTAGATCAGCCAGATCCTTTATACTTTGCTGAAAAAGGGAAATAAACTTAAAAATTAATGAAAAATGAAAATAAAGTTAAAAATTAATGAAAAAGGGAAATAAACTTGAAAATTAATTGAAAAAGGAAAATAAAGTTAAAAATTAATTGAAAAATGGAAATTAAGTTAAAAATTAATTTTTCAAAGGAAAATAAACTTAAAAATTGATTTAAAATGGATAATATTTTAAAAAATATGATATATCTATTTTCATATTTAGTTAGGAGATTAAAAATTGAGTGATAATAAATCAGAAAATTATATAGATGAATCAAGTTCTCCCAGAATAGTGGAAGCTCCACGATATGGGTGTACATTATCTGGAGCTTATGAAGCAGCTGTTGGGCTAAATGAAGGTGTACCTATTCTTCATTCAGGTTCAGGTTGTGGTATGAGTCAGCTATTTGGCGCTAACTATGGAGGGGCTCAAAATGCACCTGGTGATTATGGAGGTTCGTCTACACCATGTTCTTGTCTTGTTGAGGAACATGTTATTTTTGGAGGGGAAGATAAATTAAGGAAACTTATTGATTCTACAATAAAAATATCAACAGGCGAATTCTTTACAGTGATTTCTGGGTGTGTTCCATCACTTATTGGTGATGATGTTGATGCAGTAGTTAATGAATTTAGAGATAAGGCACCTATTATTCATGTGAATGCTCCTGGATTTAAAGGGAATTCATTTGAAGGCTATGAACTCTTCTTTGAAGCTCTTGCAGATCAATTTTTAACACCTGCAAGAAGAAAAAGAAAGACATTAGTCAATATATTAGGTATTGTTCCATTTCAGCATATCTTCTGGAAAGGAGAACTTCGAGCTACTAAAGAATTACTTGCAAAAGTTGGCATAGAAGCAAATGTCCTTTTTGGAGAGTTTGATACTGTTGAAAAAATTCAAAAAATTCCTGCTGCAGCATATAATATTGTTTTATCTCCATGGGTTGGACATAGGGCTGCTAATAAACTTGAAAAAAAGTTTGGAACACCTTATGTAAGTTTTCCAGGAGTACCTACAGGCCCTATTCAAACCACTAACTTTTTACGAAAGTTGGCTGAAGTACTTCCTATCAATAAAAGAAAACTTGAAGATTTAATTGAAACAGAAGAACGTAGAGTTTATCGTGGAGTAGAGTATGCTGGAGATATTCTTCAGTTTGACATTCCTAATGTTTATTTTGCAGTTGTAGCTGATTCAAACACTGCAGTAAGCATCACACGGTATTTGACTGATGAAGTTGGTCAACTTCCAGACATTGTTATCATCACTGATAATCCTCCAAAAGAGTATAGGGAGAATATTATTAATGCAATAACAAGTACTGAAGAGATCGAATTTACTCCAGACATTATATTTGAAATAGATTCTTTTAAAATAAGTCAGCTATTGAAAGACAGACCGTTTTTAAACCTTTATGCAAGTTCTCTTGAATCTGTTATTAAAGATGAATTAGAAACTACTCATGTAACTGTTTCTTTCCCTTCATATAATAGGCTGGTTTTAGGAGATAATTATGTTGGATATGATGGTGGACTTAATTTAATACAAGATCTCTTTTATGATAAAGCAGGTCCATTATAGTGGATATTTTTTTAATAATAAGTGAGTATTATTAATTAAATAATCACTTTATATTTTTTTATTTGTCCTAAAGGGTTCATGAATTAGTATAATAATATCTAATGGATTTCTTGCTTAATGAATTGTAAAAAAATTAAGGAGAAGTGATAAAATAAGCGAAACTAAAGAAATATATGATAAAGAAGCTATTAATAATGACCAGTCAAATAACGCCCTCAAAATTAGTATTTCAAAGATTAAAAAAACTTTTCAAACTAAAAACAAAGATTCTAAAGAAGAATATCTCACAGCATTAGATGATGTAAATTTAGATATAGATAATGGAGAGTTTTTAGTTATTTTAGGTCCAAGTGGATGTGGAAAATCAACTCTGTTAGATATTATTGGAGGATTATCAACACCATCTGATGGTGAAATTAAAATAGATAATAAAATAATTGATGGGCCAGGATTAGATAGAGGAATTGTATTTCAACAATATGCTCTTTTACCTTGGAGAAGTGCTCTTAAAAATGTTACTTTCCCACTTGAAGCAGAAAAAGAAAAAAATGAACGTGAAGAAATTGCTAAGAAATATCTTTCTCTTGTTGGATTATCTGGTTTTGAAGATAGATATCCTCACGAGTTAAGTGGGGGAATGAAGCAAAGAGTAGCTATTGCAAGAGCTTTAGCTATTGATCCTGAAATATTATTAATGGATGAACCATTTGCAGCTGTAGATGCTCAAACAAGAGCTATTCTACAGGAAGATTTACTTAAAATTACAGAAAATACAAAGAAAACAGTTGTTTTCATTACTCATAGTATTGATGAAGCTATATTTTTAGCAGATAAAGTAGCTATTATGACTGCAAGACCTGGTACTATTAAAGAAATAGTAAAAATACCATTTTCACGATCATATCGTTTTACTACGGATTTTAAAAGTACTTCAGATTTTGCAAGACTAAGACATAAAGTTTGGGAGCTTTTAAAAGAAGAAGTCATTAAATCCCAAGAAATTGAGCATGAAGTTGAACTAAATGAAGTAATTGATAAAGGTGGAGGGATTTAGATTAGCTCTAATAAATTTTCAATCGTGTCTTTCTTTAAGTCTGCATTACACAAATATATTGCAATCATAATATTTTTAATAGCTTGGCAGATTCTTCCAACTTTAGGTCTTGTAAATCAGATTTTTGTTCCGACTCCAACAGCGATACTAGCTGAAATGTGGAGATTGTCTGCTGATGGGACTTTACAGTTTAATGCTATAATAAGTTTGTGGAGAGTATTTGCAGGTTTTGGAATTGCACTTTTAGTTGCATTACCTCTGGGATTCTTATTAGGTGGTTTCTTTAAAAACTTTGAAAAAGCAGTTAATCCCCTTTTACAACTATTATCTCAGGCAAACCCCTTCACACTGTTCCCAATTTTTATAGTATTTTTAGGTATAGGTGAACTTTCTAAGATATCAATTATCTATTGGGTCACTCAATGGCCAATATTACTCAATACAATTACAGGTATTTCTAATGTTGATCCTGTTTTGGTGAAGATGGCGAAATCTTCAGGTTTATCAAAAGCAGCAATATTTACTAAAGTGTTAATCCCAGCTTCATTACCTACTGTATTCACGGGAATTCGTATGGGTGCGGTATTCGCATTTTTCATGCTTATTGGTGCTGAAATGTTAGGTTCAACTTCTGGTCTGGGACATATGATTATGCAAGCTCAAATGGTAATGCAAATCCCTAAAATGTGGGCTGGAATCGTGACTGTTGCATTACTTGGTTACCTTGTAAATTATGTGATTCTATATTTAGAAAGAAGGGTTTCCACTTGGAAGCAAGATGTTGAAGTATGAATATTATTACAAATTCAAGTTTATTATTTAAACAAAGATATGGGGTGAGTGATATGATGTGTTGAGAATTAGTACATGTATTAATGTGTAAATTAAAAATAAATAGACAGGGGCAATGCCCTGCCTATTCTTTTCGTTCGTATATTGAATTTCTATAATTCGAATATACTAATATATGTAAGATTAATCTATTATTTAAAATTAATCTATTATCTAAAATTAATCTATTATTTAAATATTATTTATTTATTTATTGAAGAAAACAATAAATTTAGGGAGAAAAAATAATGGTGAATAAAAAATTAGCATTAATAGCTATTTTAGTTGTGGTTGTTATTGTAGTAGGGGGAGTAATAGCATTTTTACCACAATCTGCAGAAGCAGGATCAATAAGTGGGGCAGTGACAAAAGATTGTTCTGGAACCCCATGGTTTGTGGGTTATGAAAAAGGGTTTTTTGATAAACATAATGTTACTGTAGTTGATAAAGGAGATATTCCTTATGCTCAACAACCAGCAGCACTTACAAGTGGAGAACTTAATGTATATGATGGACATCCAAATGCTTTAATTAATTTAATTAAAAGTGGAGTTCCAGTGAAAGCTGTTGTAGTAACTGGTGCAGAACCTATAAATGGGTCTTCTGATGAAGAACATATGCACTGGCTTGTAAAGGAAGATAATCCATTACAAGACGCTAAGGATATTGAAACTTTTGTTAAAGAAAACAATCGTAAGATTAAAGTAGGGGTCTTATCTACTGGTGTATGTGCTGATTTAGAAACTAATGCATGGTTAAGAAAAAACAATGTAAGTACTGATAATGTAGAATATGTTGTTCTTCCTGATAATCAACAAGAACAAGCTTTATTACAGGGAGATATCGATATTGCAACATTACATCCTCCATTTTACGCTAAAGCAGAAAAAAATAGTAATGAAACAGATGATTCAGATAAAAAATTAAGAATTTTAGTTACAAGTTCTGAAGCATTTGGTCCTGCTGCAGGATTATCCTTTGCTATTGTTAATGAGGATTTCATTAAAGAAGATCCAAATACAGTTAGAGACTTCATTAAAGCCTTTAAAGATGCTGACAGATGGTCAAATGAAAATAGAAAAGAAGCAGGAGAAATAACCTCTAAAAATATAGACTTGCCATATACAGCAAATGTTCATTGGTACAGTCCTTCTGGAGCATTTGATGCAGAAGTTGATGGTTATATTCAAGAATGGATTGATGCTATGGTAGCAGATGGATTAATAAAAGAAGGTGAATTTGAACCAAAAGATTTATATACTACAGAATTTAAAGATACCTGGGATCTAAGTTTACCAAATCAGTAAAACAATTAAAAACTATGAGGGATTATATATTGAGTAAATTTTATGGTTATTGGAGGTTATCTAATTTGATAATCATCAAATATCCTTAATAGTATATATTTTTTAGATATATATTATTTTTTACTCAATCAGTAATTCTTATTTTCCATATAAATAAAAAATAATTATTAATTGATTAATTAAATTGTTAATAATTATTAATAATTATTAATAAGTGATTAATTGATTAAACGAACAATAATTATAATGGGCTATTAACAGAGTAATAAGGTTAATACAGTATTGGATGTATTAATGGGGAGTAGTAGTGAATTAATAAGGTTAATACAGTATTGGATGTATTAATGGGGAGTAGTAGTGAATTAATAAGGTTAATACAGTATTGATGATATACCTAATTAAAGTACTAAGGATAATAGTGGCACTGAAAAAGCAATGATAAGGATTCAATAATAAGGATTAATTAAATGAATAAAAAGATTATTAAAAATTTAAAAAGAGAAAAAGAAACTTCTTCTATTAAGGTTTTTAATTACATAAAATCATATTTCATTAAATTTATTGCAATTATTATTTTCCTAGTAGTTTGGGAGATTTTATCTATTGTTGGTATATTTGATTCTAACTTTATATCATCACCTTCAACTATTATACTTGCAATATGGCATTTAATTTTCTATGGAACTCTTATTGTAGACACATTATATACATTACTAAGAGTTTTAATTGGTCTTTTTCTAGCACTTTTAATAGCTATTCCATTAGGCTTTTTACTTGGAGGATTTTTTAAAGAAATAGAACATTCTATTAATCCGTTATTTAGAATTTTAGAGCAATTCAATCCCCTTACACTTTTTCATTTACTAATACTTGTAACACTGATAAATGAGCTATCTACGATTCTTGTCATCTATTGGGCAGCACAATGGCCGTTATTAAATAATACGGTTTCTGGAGCGAAGAATGTAAATCCTGTTCACATAAAAATAGCTAAATCTGCAAACTTTGATAAGTTTGATATATTTTGGAAAGTGCAATTACGCTCAGCACTTCCAAATATTTTTACAGGGCTACGATTAGGAATTTTATTTGCATTCTTAATAGCTTTTGGTGTTGAAATGATGGGAATGACTACTGGAAAGGGATTAGGGTATTTTATCCTGTTATCTCAGATGAATGGGGAAGTTTCTTTTATTTGGGCAGGTATAGCTACTATGACATTATTATCATTAACACTCACTTTATTACTTACTAAGATTGAAAAGTCTTTAGTTAAAGAAAAACAATCAATAAATTAAAAGAACTGAAATAATTAAGACTAATTAAGAAGATTTAAATTAGGAATATTTATTTTCTATTTATTTCTTTCTTAAATTAAATTCTTAAAAGGGATTCAAATCATTTACAATATTTTTAAATTAAACATATAATAATATTGGAGAAAATTATGAAAAAAAGGAACTATACAATAATAGCTTTACTATTAATTCTTTTAGGTGCAGCTACTTTTGCAGCATCGTTTTTTGTATTTCAAGGAGATGAAAAAGGCGTATGTGAACAGTGTAAGATGTTAAATTGTCATGAGCATGCTACTGGTGATAATTACTGTTGTGAGATGTGTGAAATGGGAGAAGGAAGTAAATGTGATTGTGACATGCCAACAAGTAATAATGAAACTGATAATATGGATATGAGTTAAAACAATTTAAATATACTAGTATTAATAAGTATATTTGGAATCAATATTAGAAGTAAGCAATATTAATTGTTTAAGGTTTTATTTTATTTTTTAGGAGATTTGATTTTTGTTCTCCTTATTTTTTCTATTTCTTAGCTATTCATACAATTATTTATTAGTATTTTTCACTACTAATTTTAGCTATTTTTACTATTAATTATTAGCTATTTTTCATTATTATTTAGAAATGTTCATTTTATCATTGCCATTATATAATTGGATGGTTTTTGTTTTAAAAAGTATACATTTTTCGTTAATTTGTTTAATAATTTATGGCTTATTAGATAAATTATTGTTACTTTTATCTTTCTTAAATTTTCAATTAGTTTATACATCACTGATTAAAATCCAAAAGTTTATCTACTATATTTCACAAATATTTGAATACTTAATTGGTGTTGATTATTCAATATTCAATTATTTTAAATTAGTAATAATGAATATGAATATAATTTTTTTAAATATCCATTTTTATTATTTGTTCTATGGGTATGAAACATTATAGATATTAGTTTATAGGTATTAGTTTATAGGTATTAGTTTATAGATATTAGTTTATAGGTATTATAAATTATTTTCTTAAACTAGTATTTTTTGTTAATGTTTATATGAGTCTATATAAAGAATCATGAAAAAATTAACAATATTTTATTGAATATATCATTTATTACAATATAAAAATGTTAAATCTCGAATTAGTATTCCTTCAAATATTATTGAATAAATCATGGCAAAATGATAAAGAATTATCATTCTTTATCATTAATATCTGATTAAATTATTACATTTTTATATTGTTATCGAGGGTGTTAATGATGCAAAACAAAACTAAAATAGCAGATTTGTTATCTAATAATATCAAAGTCTGCGTTAAAAAAAATAATGGAATACTGGAGAGATTCAGTCATGAAAAACTTCTAAAATCATTAGTATTAGTTGAAACTCCTTTATCAGAGTCTGATAAAATCATCTCTAGTATTATTTCTTCTGTATATGATGGAATATCAACTAAAGAAATAAAGAAGATTGTTCACGAGGAATTATCTGGGATCGATGAAGAAACTGCTAATAAGTACTTGGCTACCACAACATTGAAAGTTAGAACATCAAGAGATAAAATTGAATCTTTTGACTTATCTAAAATAGCTAATACTTTAATTGAAGAGACTGGAGCATCTCAAGAAACTGCTTTTGAAATAGCTTCTCAGGTTTGGAAAGAGCTTAAAAAACTCAATGTTCAGTATTTAACTGCTCCAATGATACGGGAAATAGTAAACACTAAATTAGTGGAATATGGATTAGAAGATCTAAGAAGTAGATATACTAGGCTAGGTATTCCAGTTTACAATATTACTTCCTTAATTGAAAATGGATCTCGTGATAATGCAAACATGATTCACAACCCTGAAAGTGTTCATAAATATGTTGCTGATGAAGCTTTAAAACAATATGCTCTTCTTCACATGCTCCCATCAGACTTGGCTGATGCACACATGTCTGGGGATATACATATACATGATTTAGAATTCTTTGCAGGAAGACCTTTAAACTGTATGCAACATGATATTAGAACATTTATTAAATATGGTCTTAAAGTAGATGGTACTGGTGATCATACCTCAGTAGCTGGGCCTCCTAACCATATTGAAACATTAATGAATCATACTGGGGAAATAATGCTTGCAGCTCAACAGAACATGTCTGGAGGTCAAGGAATGTCTCTTTGGAATGTATTTGTTGCTCCTTTTGCAAAAGGACTTCCTTACGATGAAGTTAAACAAGCAGTTCAAATGTTAGTATATAATCTTAACATGGCTTATGCAGCAAGAGGTTCACAGGTTCCATTTACAAGCATGGGGCTAGAATTCAGTGTTCCTAAGTTTCTCCAAGATGAAACAGCTTATGGTCCTAAAGGTCAAGTTGTAGGAACTTATGGTGATTTTGAAGAAGAAACTAGAATGCTTCAAAGAGCCTTCACTGAAACCCTATTGGAAGGGGATGCTGATGGAAAACCACATCTTTTCCCAAACACTATTTACACCTTGAGAAAAGAGTCTCTAACATCTGAATATGAAGATGATTTATTGAGAGTCCATGAATTATCTGCTAAATATGGTTCATCCTATTTTGCTAACATGTTACCTAAATATCGAGGAAACATGGCTAACTACATGGGATGTAGGACATGTCTCCAAGATAATTGGACTGGGGACTGGGATACAGACTGTTTAAGGACAGGAAACCTTGCATACATAACTTTAAATTTTCCAAGAATAGCTTACCAATCCAAAGACGAATCAGAAGTATTTGATTATATCGATTCTTATATTGATCTATCTGTTAAAGCTTTAAATATCAGAAGAGAACAAGGATTAAATTGCTTAAACAATTATAATTTACTACCTTTCCTTAATCAAGATGTCGAAGATGATATATATTATAGAATAGACAATTCAACTATGTCATTTGGTTTTGTAGGGCTTAATGAAATGTTGCTATCATTGTTTGGTACAGGAATTGATGATCCAAATTCAAATAAATTTGGTGTTAAAGTTTTAGAACATGTAAATAAAAGAGCTCAAGAATTGAAAAAGGAGACTGGACTTAGATGGACAGTATTACAGACTCCTGCTGAATCAACAGCTTATAGATTTGCAACACTAGATAAAGAGAAATTCGGTGATAAAGCTATTCTTCAAGGAGAAAGTGATGCTAACTATTATACCAACTCTTCTCATGTTCCAGTAAATTCAAATACTTCTTTAATTGATAAAATAAAAATAGAAGAACAATATCACAGTTTAACTGGTGGAGGACATATATTCCATGCATTCATGGGAGAATCTTACTCTGATCCGAATTCACTAATGAGTCTAACTAATAAAATAGCTAAAAAATCAGACATTGGATTTTGGGCATACAGTTCTGCTTTAAGCTTTTGTATTAAATGTAAAACTCTCATGAAAGGATTAAATGATCAATGTCCTACATGTGGTGAACATGATGATGTTGAATGGTACGACAGAATAACAGGATATGTTCAACAAGTAGGCAGGGCTAAATCTGCTTCTGGCGGATGGAATGCGGGTAAAAGACAAGAATTAATTGATAGAAAAAGATTCCAACAATAATTTGGTTTGTTTATTATCAATTTTAATTTTTTATTTTAATTCTATGATGGCTGGCCAAAATTAATTTTTCCATCAAAAAATTTTCTTCAATTGTCAAACCATTGATTTTAATAAGGTTTTGACTTCATGATTTGGATTTTTGGCCGACCCTCTCTATTTTTAATTATAGTCCTTGTCCAATACTGTCAACTTAAGAAAATTTCCTTGAAACAAATTAGATAATCCATTAGAAAAATTGGAAATTTTTATAAATGAACTCATTAATTAGTAATATATTTCATAAGAAATATAATAGTAAATCCTTAAGTTGACAGCATTGAGTCTTTGACAATTTTTTTTTTAATTAATGAATTATATGAATTTTTGTTTAAGTTAAATAATTCAAGTTAATAATTGTTTAATTTATTATAATAATCTTATTTAATATTTATTTTAAAAAATATTAATCATGATAAAATAATATTCTAAAGTAAGAATTATGAGATAATATTTAAACAATAATTAACTAATATGAGATAATATTTAAACAATAATTAACTAATATGAGATAATATTTAAACAATAATTAACTAATTATTTTACCATCTTTCATTTTTATAATATGGTTAGCCATTTTTGCAATTTGTTGGTCATGTGTAATCATGATTAAAGTCACATTTTCATCATCATGGAGTTTTTTTAGAATATTTAAAACTTTTATACCATTTTCTGAATCTAATGATCCTGTTGGTTCATCAGCAAGAATAATGGATGGTTTATTAACTAAAGCTCTTGCAATAGCTACTCTTTGCCTTTCACCACCTGAAAGTTTAGTAATATTATCATTAGCACGATTTTTTAGTCCCATATAATCTAAAAGCTCAAATGATCGTTTTTTCATCTCTTTAGAATCTATTTTTTGACTATACATTGGAATTTCGACATTTTCTCTCACAGAAAGTGTAGGAATTAAATTATGCAACTGAAATATAAACCCTATTTTTTCAGCTCTAAATTTACTTAAATTCTCATTTTCAAGCAAATTTTGGCCTGCAACTTTCACATGTCCACGATCTGGTTTATCTAATGCTCCTATCATGTTTAATAATGTTGATTTTCCAGAACCAGAAGGTCCAACAATAGAAACAAAATCTCCCTCATCAATTCTAATATTAACTCCATTCAATGCTTTAATATTACCTTTTTCATAACTTTTTGTAACATCATTCATAGAAATGATTTCATCCATAACAACCACCCAATATCTTATAGAATTTGATTCTTAGTTTTATTCATACCTTAAAGCTTCAGTAGGGGATATTTTGGATGATTTATATGCAGGATATAAACAGCCAATCATGCCAATTATTATCACAATAATCAAAGCCTTTATGAATATCCAAATATCCCATACAATATCCAAAAACAGTATGTTTGGAAATATATATTCTATCAATAACACAGAAATAATAGCTCCAATAATCCAAGTAATCCCTGAAATAACCATTGACTCACCGATAATCATGGTAATTATTTGATTATTGCTCCATCCTACTGCTTTCAAAACACCTAATTCTCTCACACGACTATTTACAGAAGATAGCATTACATAAAATAACAATAAACTACCAAAAATCATCGCTGATAAACTTAAATAATTAGTAATGGTGTTGATTGATTCATATGAGATTTTATACTCTTCTGATTCATTTACATTAGATATTGCAACGATTTTTCCTTTATGTAGTTCTTCAACAGAATTTTTAACATTCTCTATATTAGAACCATTTTTCACATGGACAACTACAAGTTCTATATCTTCTAAGTCTATAGGAGTCGTTGTTTTATTCAATGCTTCAGGCAACATAAAAACTTCGAAATCCATTTGATAATTCCCTCCAAAGATTCCAGATACAATATATGTTTTATTATGGATTGTTATACTATCACCAGTGTTTTTATCTAAATCACTTGCTACATATCTTCCTATTAACACTTCATTATTATTTGAAGGAAACTTTCCTTCAATAATTTTTGTACCAGTATCTTTTAAGGTTGTTGATGTGACACCTCTAATCATATAACTGAAGACTCCTTCATCAAAATAAGTTTCTTTAAATGGAATTGCTTTTTCAACACCAGTTATGTTTTCTATTTCAGGAATAATGCTTTCATTCATGAAAAAAACTTCATTTTCAGTAGTATAAATAGTATTATTAGATTTTACAATAAAATCTCCCCCAGCAGAAATATCTTTATTGACAGTAGACATACCAGAAATATTCAAAGAACTTAAGAATATTAACAATATAATTACAAATGTAATTATCGAAACTGTCAATATACTCTTAAACTTATTTCTAAATGGATTTTTTAAAATTAATTTTATAAAAGACACTTTATCACCATATATTTGATATATTATTTATCTCATTCATATCTCAAAGATTCAGTAGGGGAAAGTTTCATTGCTTTGTAAGTAGGATATAATCCTCCAAAAATTGCAATAATGACTATGATTAATAATGTATTTATAAAAATCATTGGATTGAATACAGGTACAAAGGATAAGAAATTACTTATAATAACCTGTATTAAAACTATTGAAATAACAGATCCAATCATCCAAGCTATCAGAGAAAGTATAAATGATTCCCCCATAATCATGATGAAAATCATTTTATTATTCCAGCCCACTGATTTAAGAACACCAATTTCCCGTATTCTGTCATTTACAGAGGACAATGTTGAATATAAAATTATCACAGATCCAAACGTTATTGCGAATAAATATACATATGCCATAATATTATTTATGAGTTCATAAAGTGGTTTATTAGGTAAATCATTAGCAGAAGAGATAGGAATAAATCCTTTATTTAGTCCTAGAATATTTTCAGAAATCAAATCAGAATTGTGACCATCTTCTAAATCGACAACTACTTTTTCGATGAAAGTGTAATTAGAAAACTTATTTTGTTTTATTTCACTTACAGACAATGCTACAAAATAATTGTATATAGTATTCCCAGTAAAAATACCCACAATTGTGTAACTCTTACCATATATTACTATTTGCTTCCCAATGGCATTATTTGTATCATCTATATAATTTTTACTCACTATCACTTCATTAGAATTATTAAACACTTTTCCATCAATTAAATCTATTCCAATTAAATCATAATTTTCGGCACTGAAGTATAATATATTGCCTTCAAATGAATTTTCATCATATCGTGAGAATTCTTGTGCATAATTAATATAAATAGGGATTGCCTTTTTAACACCATCCATTGAATTTATCATCTTCAGATCATTAGTATTTAATCCATTTAGATTATTATCATTGTTTAAATTTTCATTATTTAAATTATCCATTTCTCCAATATTCACACCTTTGGATATAGTTAAGTCACCACCGGCTTTTATACTTTTATTTACAGAATTTTCAACAGATGCAACGAAAGAAAATAAAGTTAAAAGAACTAAAACTGCTAAAGTTAAACCAAATATGGATAAAATTGCTTTACTCTTTTTTCTAAAAGGATTTTTAATAATTAACTTGATAAACGACATACTAATCATCTTTATTAGGCCTTATTATCGTCATTTTTTAATATTATATTATAATCAATCATTTGAATTTTAAAATTTATAATTTTGTATAAATTAACTTATTTTTATTGATAATAATGATATTTTATCTATATTTTATTAATCATATGATGTTATTCAATGTTTAATTGATTTTAATAGAATATACACTTCCAAAAATTTTAATTTTTATGAAAATAAATTTACAATTCAATACATTATTTATTTTTATTATAAATAAAATCATATGATTCAAACAGAGATCAATGATAAGTGTTTAGATTATATAGAATATTAATTTAATTCATTATTATAATTAATAATATATAAATACATACTATATTTATTATAATAACATTATATTTTCATAAGTAAATCATTATATTATCATAATACAAATGTCTTTAAACATATATAAATTCATAATAACTTTATAGTTATGAATAATGAGGAAATTATTAAACTGGTAGCTTATGTAGGCATATCAAAAACAAGGCTAAATATGTTAAAATTCATCAATAATGGCCTAAGATATCCATCACAAATCTCAAAAGAATTAATTATATCAAGTTAGACCCTCAATTTTATAATTCATTTAATTTTAATTAATTCTAATTTTCTTGATTAAAATTACAATGTACATTTATGTTCTACAAAGGTTTAAATAGTACTTTATATAACTTATTTATGTAACAATTATAAAAATATCAATAGAAAATTCAATGAAAAATAATAAAATAAAAATGATTAATATGATTTTCCCTACTTTAAAAGAAGCTAAAGCGATTATGGATGAGGATGATTATCAATATATTCCTATTGCTCGTGAAATATTTTCTGATAGCAAAACTCCAATCGAAGTACTTAAAATATTGAAAAATTTGAGCCAGCACTGCTTTTTATTAGAAAGTGTAGAAGATTTGGAAAAATGGGGCAGATATACATTCTTAGGATTTGATCCACTTCTTGAAATCACTTGTGAAAATAACATTCTTACAATAAATGGTGAAACATCCTTTTCTAAAAAAACTAATAATCCTGGGAAATATATTAGGGAGATAATAAATAAACATAAAAGCCCTAATTTATCTAACTTGCCACCATTCACTGGAGGATTAGTAGGGTACTTTGCATACGATTATATTAAATATAGTGAAAAGTCTCTTAACCTTGATGGTGAAAATCTTGAATCTTTTAAAGATGTAGATTTAATGTTATTTGATAAATTAATTGTTTTTGATAACTTTAAACAAAAAATAATTCTTATTGTAAATATTAAAACTGATAATTTAGAAGAAGAATATGAAATAGCTAAAAAACAATTAAAAAAATTAGTAAAAATTATTAAAGAGGGTAAAATAAAAGAAGAAGAAAAAGAAAAAGGTATATTAAAAGAAAATGAAGAAAAAGAGGAAAAATTAAAAGATAAAGAAAATAAATCATATAAAAAATGTAATGAAAAAAATAAAGGGAATTTAACAATTAAAACTGATTTTAAGCCATTATTTTCTAAAGAACAGTATTGTTCTATGGTAAAAATAGCTAAAAATTATATCAAAGAAGGAGATATTTTTCAAGTTGTATTATCAAATTCTTTGTCTGCTGAAATTGAAGGAAGTCTATTGGATGCTTACAGAACTCTACGTACAACTAATCCTTCTCCTTACATGTTTTATTTCTCAAGTGATGACATTGAAATTGCAGGAGCATCTCCAGAAACTCTGGTTAAGCTTCAAAATGGTAAATTATATACTTTTCCATTAGCTGGAACTAGGCCACGAGGAAAAAATGAACAAGAAGATTTGGAACTTGAAAAAGATCTTTTAAATGATGAAAAAGAGCTTTCAGAGCATAATATGTTAGTTGATTTAGGAAGAAATGATATAGGTAAAGTAGCTAACATAGGCTCAGTTAAACTTGAAAAGTATCTTACTGTTGAAAAGTTTTCCCATGTAATGCACATAGGTTCAACAGTTACAGGAGATATAATGGAAAATAAAGATGTTTTAGATGTTATCGATGCTATAATTCCTGCAGGAACTCTTTCAGGAGCTCCAAAAATTCGTGCATGTGAAATAATAAATGAATTAGAAAATAATAAAAGGGGCATTTATGGAGGAGCTATTGGCTACATTGGATTTGGTGGAAACATGGATACATGTATAGCTATTAGAATAGCTTTTTCTAAGAAAGGAAAAGTTTTCGTTCGTTCAGGAGCAGGAATAGTTGCAGATAGTGTCCCAGAATCAGAATTTCAGGAATGTTTAAATAAAGCACAAGCAGTTTTAAATGCACTAAAAATAGCTGAAAAAGGAATTGAATGAAAATAAATTTATTTATGGCTGTAAAGGAATTGAGTGAAAATAATTTAGTTATGGTTGTAAAGGAATTGAGTGAAAATAATTTATTTAATGATATAATTTTATTAATCGAATAACATATTAGAATAATTTTAATGGAATGATACTATGATATTACTTGTTGATAACTATGATAGTTTTTCTTATAATCTATATCAAATTATAGGGGAGGTAAATTCTGAAATAAAAGTTATACGTAACGATGAATTAACAATAAATGAGATTGAAAGGCTTAATCCAGATCATATTGTTATTTCTCCAGGTCCAGGAAGACCAAAAAATGCAGGTATCTCTATAGATATTGTAAAGAATTTCTATGATAAAATTCCTATTTTAGGAGTTTGTTTAGGACACCAATCTATTTATGAAGCATTTGGAGGGAAAGTTGATCATTCAAAAACTTTAGTTCATGGAAAAACATCAATTATACGTTTAAATAATGAACATCCACTATTTAGCAAGATGAAAACTGAAATTTCAGCTGGACGTTACCATTCTCTCTCTGCAATAGAAGAAACTTTGCCTTCTAATTTAGAGATAATAGCTACTTCTGATGATGGGGAAATAATGGCAATAAGTAATAAAGAACACCCTATTTATGGATTACAGTTCCATCCAGAGTCAATTTTAACTCCTGAAGGAAATAAAATCATTGAAAACTTTTTAAAGTCTTGATGTGATTGTTCATTAATATGTCTTTTTCCAGTAAAAAAAAATCTTTTTAAGGTATTGATACTATGATTAAAGAATCTATTTTAAAATTAGCTAAAGGTGAAGATATTAGCTATGAAATGGCAGAAAAATCAATGGATGAAATAATGAAAGGCAGAGCTACAGATGTTCAAATGAGTGCTTATTTAACAGCTTTGTCTATGAAAGGTGAAACCATTGATGAAATCACTGCTTCGGCATTATCTATGAGAAATCACTGCATAAAGCTCTTACATAATATGGATGTTTTAGAAATTGTTGGAACTGGTGGAGATAGTTCTAATTCATTTAATATTTCAACAATATCATCACTTGTAATATCAGCATCTGGTCTTCCTGTAGCTAAACATGGGAATCGATCTGCTTCGAGTAAATGTGGCTCTGCTGATGTATTAGAAAAATTAGGGGTAAACATTAATTTAAGCCCACAAAAAAGCTCACAACTACTTGAAAAAATAAACATATGCTTTTTATTTGCTCAAAATTATCACATATCCATGAAATATGTAGCATCAATAAGAAAAGAACTTGGAATACCTACGATATTTAATATTTTAGGTCCATTATCTAATCCAGCAGGTGCAAATATGGAAATCATGGGAGTTTATGATGAAGAATTAGTTGTTCCTTTAGCTAAAGTCCTATATAATCTTGGAGTTAAAGATGCTCTTGTAGTGTATGGTCAAGATAAACTAGATGAAATTTCAATTAGTGCGCCAACAACTGTATGTGAAATAAAAAATAATGAATTTTTAGAGTATGTTTTAAAACCAGAGGATTTTGGATTTGAAAGAGCTCAAAAAGATGCTATTGTAGGAGGTTCGATAGAATTAAATGCAGAAATAGCATTAGATATATTAAATGGTGAAAAGGGTCCTAAAAGAGATGCAATTATCCTAAATTCAGGAGCAGGATTATATATTGGAGAGAAAGCATCAAGTTTAGAAAAAGGAATGGATATAGCTGAAAAAGTTTTGGACAATGGAAAAGCAAAAAAACAATTAGATGATTTCATTCATTTATCTAATAATATTTGAATTTAATTAATAAAAGTGATAAGTATTTTTGAAATAAGGTTTATATTATTAATATTTTATAAAATTGATAAGTATTTTTGAAATAAGGTTTATATTATTAATATTTTATAAAATTGATAAGTATTTTTGAAATAAGGTTTATATTATTTTAATATTATTAATATTTTATAAAAACGATAAATATCAAGGTTTATATTATTTTAATATTATTAATATTTTATAAAAACGATAAATATCCTTAAAATAAAATTCCTATTATCAATGATTTAGAAAAAAATAACAAATATGATTTTTTAAAAATATAATTTTTAATATAATAATTTTCAATATAATATATTATATAAAATCTATAAAGTAATAGAAATTTTTATAAAGCCTAAAAGTTAATGAATATTTTCCTAAACCATAATCTAGAGATTTAAAACATGATTTTGGATAAAATTGTAAAAACTACTAAAGATAGAATAGAAGAGAAAAAAAAGAAGCTCCCTATTGAAAAATTAATAGCTGAAATTGAAGCAAAAAATAGGAACATGGATGAAATAAGTGATAAACCATTTCCATTTGAAAATGCTTTAAAATCTGATGATATTTCGCTGATCTGTGAGATTAAAAGAGCCTCACCTTCTAAAGGAATTATTTCTGATGATTTTAATTATTTAGAAATAGCTAAGGAATATGAAAAAGGTGGTGCTTCAGCTATTTCAATTTTAACTGAACCTTATTTTTTTAAAGGGCATGATAAATACATTTCTGAGATAAGTTCCCATGTAACTATTCCTATACTTAGAAAAGACTTTGTTATTGATCATTATATGATTTATGAAGCAAAGCTATTAGGAGCATCAGCAATATTATTAATATGTTCGATTCTTAGTAAAGATCAGCTAAATGAATACATTAAAATTTCCCACAATCTAGGTTTATCTGCATTAGTTGAAGCTCATACTCATGAAGAGATAAAAATAGCTATTTCTGCAGGAGCAAGAATTATCGGTGTTAACAATAGAAATCTTAAAAACTTCGAAGTTAATATTGATACAAGTATAAATTTACGAAAGCATGTTCCAAAAAATATACTTTTTGTATCTGAAAGTGGAATTAAAACTCAGGAAGATATAAAAATTTTAAGAGATAATAAAGTTAATGGTGCATTAATAGGAGAATCTTTGATGAAAAGTAAAGATAAAGTAGAAGCCATCTCTAAATTGAAGAATATATAATATATCAATATTGAAAATAGATATCAGTTTATTGAGATTACTATTAGATAAAATTATATTATTAATTATTATAGTTATTAGTAGTTGTTAATCTTATTAGTATTAGACAGATATTATTAATTATTATAGTTATTAGTAGTTGTTAATCTTATTAGTATTAGACAGATATTATTAATTATTATAGTTATTAGTAGTTGTTAATCTTATTAGTATTACACAATAATATTATCAATTCTTAAAATCATTAGTAATCATTACTCTTATAAAAAACTTTTCCAATTGATGGTAGTAATTTCATGAAATATAATAAAATTAAAATTTGCGGTTTAAAAAGAAAGAAGGATATTGAAATAGTAAATAAATATAAACCTGACTACATAGGGTTTGTTTTTGCAGAAAGTCCACGTCAAATTGATTTTACTAAGGCAGCTGAACTTAAAAGTCTTTTAAACAAGGATATTTTAGCTGTTGGAGTTTTTGTAGATGCAGATATTCAAGACATAGTTAATCTTACTCAAAGTAATACAATAGACATGATCCAGCTTCATGGTGATGAAGATGAGGAATATATAAAAAAATTAAAAGAGTTTGAGAAAAATATAACTATTATTAAGGCTATTGAAGTTAAAAATATTGAAGATAGTGAAAAATGGAATGATTCAATGATTGACTACTTATTACTAGACAATGGTAAAGGCACAGGAAAATCTTTCAACTGGAATTTAATTGGAAATATAAAAAAACCATTTTTCATAGCTGGTGGTATAAATGTTGATAATATGGAAGATATAATTAAATTTAAACCATTTGCGATTGATATAAGCTCCGGTGCTGAGAAAAATGGCGTAAAAGATTCTGAAAAAATTGATTTAATCATGGATAAAATACATAATATAAATAATAGCTATTAATAGGATGTATTATTTTATAATTTGATGATTCTTTAAATAAATGTTAAAAATTAGTGATTTATTAAATTAGTGATTTATATATTTTATAATTTGATGATTCTTTAAATAAATGTTAAAAATTAGTGATTTATTAAATTAGTGATTTATATATTTTATAATTTGATGATTCTTAAAATAAATGTTAAAAATTAGTGATTTATATATTTTATAATTTGTTGATTCTTTAAATAAATGTTAAAAATTAGTGATTTATATATTTTATAATTTGATGATTCTTAAAATAAATGTTAAATAGATAAATTAATCATTGTTGATTTAAAAAAAGGAGAATAATATGAATGATGGAAGATATGGGATGTATGGGGGACAATATATTCCTGAAACATTGATGAATGAATTGTTGAATTTAGAAGAACAATATAATTTCTATAAGAATGACCCTGAATTTAATGAAGAGCTTAATACTCTTTTTAAAGAATATGCTGGAAGACCTTCTTTGCTATATTTTGCTAAAAGGATGAGTGAAGATCTTGGTGGAGCAAAAATTTACTTAAAACGTGAAGATTTAAATCACACAGGATCTCATAAAATAAATAATGTTTTGGGTCAGATATTATTAGCTAAAAAAATGGGAAAAACAAGAGTAATAGCTGAAACTGGAGCTGGCCAACATGGAGTAGCTACTGCTACAGGAGCAGCATTTTTGGACATGGAATGTGAAATTTTCATGGGTGAAGAAGATATGGAACGTCAATCTTTAAATGTTTATCGTATGGAGCTATTAGGTGCTAAAGTGAGGCCTGTAAGTTCTGGAACGAAAACATTAAAGGATGCAGTCAATGAAACAATGCGTGAATGGACCACAAGAGTTCATGACACACATTATGTTTTAGGCTCTGTAATGGGACCTCATCCATTTCCAATGATAGTTCGTGACTTTCAGAGTGTAATAAGCAAAGAAATAAAAGAACAAATCCTGGAATATGAATCTAAACTGCCAAATGCTGTTATTGCTTGTGTAGGTGGGGGAAGTAATGCAATAGGATCTTTTTATAACTTTTTAGACGATGATGTAAAGTTAATTGGTTGTGAAGCTGGAGGAAAAGGTATTGAAACAGAATTTCATGCAGCTTCCATAACAAAAGGAGAATTAGGAATATTTCATGGAATGAAATCATATTTCTGCCAAGGTAGCTATGGGCAAATTGCTCCAGTTTATTCAATATCTGCAGGTTTAGATTATCCTGGTATTGGTCCTGAACATGCTTATTTAAATGATATAAAAAGAGCAGAATATGTCCCTGTAACAGATGATGAGGCTGTTGATGGATTTGAATATTTAGCTAAGAAAGAAGGAATAATCTGTGCAATAGAAAGTGCTCATGCAATAGCTCAAGTTAAGAAAATAGCTGGAAAAATGAAAAAAGATGATATAATAGTGGTATGTTTATCTGGAAGAGGGGATAAAGATGCTGAATCTATTAAAAATTACAAAGATGCTCGGGACATGGAGGAATTATAATGAGCAAAATTACAAAAGCTTTTCAGGGTGGAAAAGCGTTTATAGGGTTTTTAACAGGCGGAGATCCATCTAAAGAGAAAACAATTGAATATATTTTAGCTATGGCTGAAGCAGGAGCGGATGTTATTGAGATTGGAATACCTTTTTCAGATCCAATAGCTGAGGGACCAGTAATACAAAATGCTAATTTAAGAGCTTTAAGTAATGAATTCAATACTGATGATGTCTTTGAGGTTGTAGAAGAAGTTAGGAAAAATACTAATGTTCCATTAGCTTTTCTTACTTATATCAACCCAGTTTTCTACTATGGATACGAAAAATTCTTCAAACGTTGTAATGAGCTTGATATTAATGGAATTATTATTCCTGATTTACCATATGAAGAAAAAGAAGAAATACTTGATGTAGCTACTAAATATGATGTGGATATAATTTCTTTAATAGCTCCAACATCCAAAAAAAGGATTAAAACAATAGCTAAAGATGCAACAGGTTTTATATACCTTGTATCATCTATGGGAGTAACAGGAGTAAGAACTGAAATTAAAACAGACCTTAAAGACATTGTAAATGATATTAGGGAAGTTACAAATATTCCAGTATCTGTAGGTTTTGGAATAAACACACCAGAACAAGCAAAAGAAATAGCTAAAATAGCAGATGGTGTAATTGTCGGTAGTGCAATCGTTAAAATCATTGAAGAACATGGTTATGATGCAAAAGATCATATTATTGATTATGTTTCTAAAATGAAAAATGCTACAATGTTAAATAATGCTTAGACCTTAAAATTACTAGAAATATGCCACATTAGACATAAATATGGAATAGTTTGTCACAAATAGATAATGAAATTATTTATCAGAAAATTAAAATTAGTTAATTGGTGTTAAAATGGATGATTATTATTATATGAAAGAAGCTATTAAAGAAGCTAAAAAATCATTAAAAGAAGGTGGAATTCCTATAGGTTCTGTTTTAGTTGAAAATGACAAGATAATATCTAGAGGCCATAATAGACTTATACAAAATAATTCAGCTATTTTACATGGAGAAATGGATACGATAGAAAATGCTGGTAGGTTGAAAGGAAAAGATTATAAAAAAACTACTCTTTATACAACACTTTCACCTTGTCCTATGTGTTCAGGAGCTATTATTCTATATAACATTCCTAGAGTTGTTATAGGTGAAAATACTACTTTGCTCGGAGCCGAAAATCTTTTAAAAAATAATAATGTTGAAGTTGTTAATTTAAATGAAGAAGAACCAAGAAAACTTCTTGAAAAGTACATAGAAGATAATCCAGAAATTTGGGAACAAGAAATAGAAAGAGTAGGCTTTGAAACAACTATTAAGTAGTTGCCTTCTTCTTAAAATTGAACAGTCCTGTATATTTTTTTCTAATTAATATTTTTAATATATATCAAAATAATATGTATTATTATTTTTTAATAATATATTAATAAATTTAACAATTAAAAATTAGAAATATTAAAAATATTAATAATGTATTGCTAGATTTAATAATTAAAAATTAGAAATATTAAAAATATTAATAATGTATTGCTAGATTTAATAATTAAAAATTAAAAATATTTTAAAAATATATATTTTAGATAATTTCTTTATATAATTATTATCTATTAAATATATTTTAGGTATCTACACTAAAATTATTATTTTCAAGCTCAATTTCCAGCACTATATTTATTATCTTCAAGAATGAAAAATATAATTTGATTAGATAGTAGACTATTAGATTATCTAATTATTTAATTAATCATTTAATTAATGAGATAAATGATAAAATGACCTTTAAATTTATTTATACTGATGAAAAAAATGAAGATTTTATTTTATTAGATAATGAACAGTCTGCTTATTATTTAAATCTTTTAGGAAACATAGCTATTGAATATAGAAACTTATATCCTCCAAAACAGGAATATTTTGTTGTCATTGTTGAAGATAATGATAAATCAATAGCTTGTGGAGCCTTTAAAGAATATTCAAAAGACATTGTTGAATTTAATAGAATTTATGTAAAAGAAGATTATCAAAGAAAGGGAATAGGATTAGGTATTGTCAAAGAGCTAGAAAAAATAGCTAAGAAAAGGGGATACTATTTTGCTATTTTAGAAACCAATATTCACATGCCACAAGCTATTGTTTTTTATGATAAATTAAATTACAACCTAATTGAAAATTATGAACCATTTAAAAACAATAATAATTGTGTTTGTATGAAAAAGAAACTATAAATGAGGACGTTATTTAAAACAATTATTAATAATGATAACATTATTTAAAACAATTATTAATAATGAGAACATTATTTAAAGCAATTATTAATCCCAGTTTTCTTCAGCTATTTTCTTTTCAAGAATTCTAAGTTTATTCATTCTTATCATGTAATCTGGAAGTATTGAGTCTACTATTTCCCAAAATTTTGAAGAGTGATTGTGTTGTTTTATATGGGCTAGTTCATGGACTATAACATAGTCTATTATTTCATCATCACCCATAATAAGTCTCCAAGAAAAATTAACACTATTTTTTCCACTGCAACTCCCCCATCTTGTTTTTGCACTGGTAATCCTAATAGCTGTAGGTTCTACATTCATTTTTTCTTTAAAGAAGTTTACTCTTTTTCGAATGTAACTTTTAGCTATTAGTTTGTATAATTCAATAATGATCTGTTTGATCTCATATGGGGTGAATTTTTTGGGAATTAAAAATGAACTATCTTCATATTTTGCAATATTTCCTTCTATAGGATAAATAAAGGTAGAATTACCTCTTACCAATACAGAATCTCCATAATCTAATTTAAATTCTTTTTTATTATCGTATCTCTCTTTCATTATTTTTACATGCTTATTTATCCAAGATTCTTTTTTATTGATAAAGTTGTCAATTTCTTTTTTAGAAATTTGTAGAGGTGCTCTAACTTCTAAACTAGCATCTTCTTTTATTTTAAGGGAAATCGTTTTTCTTTTAGACTGGATTAGTTTGTATTCTCTCATAGTAATCTTATTAATATCTATTATTAATCAGTTAAATTATTAGAATCACACTTTTTATCATTACTATTATTACTATTATTATTTTTTGATAAAAATTATTCACAATTATTATTATTATTATTATCATTTTTTGATAAAAATTATTCACAATTCTTTTTTTTTATTTTTCTATAATAAATTATTGAATTTTGTGATTGTTGGTTATATATCCGTTGTTTCAAATTTTAAGCAATATACTATAACTATATTATTTATTTTCAAATGCTTTCAGTATCTATTTAAGTAATTTATTTTATAATTATATTAATATATTCTTCAGAACTCTCATATATTATCACCTATTACTTCACTATTAATTAATGTATTGAGTTATCATATTCCTTATATTTTCATTCAAATATTCAAATAATATGTATTGTTCTATCATATTATCAATTATATTCCTAATAAGATTCATCTTTCTATATATTCCTAATAAGATTCATCTCTTCATTATTTAGATTATTCTGTGATTTTATGAAACAAACCCACAAAAAAATCAAAGAAATAACATGTAAAAGTGCTTGTAATAAAATAAAAAGATCAATGCCTTATAAATGGGATTTGAACATATATAGAGGTTGTGAACACAGTTGTATATATTGTTATGCTTTATATTCTCATAAATATCTTGAATCAAATGAATTTTTTTCAGATATTCATGTGAAGACAAATATAGTTGAAGAATTTGAAAAACAGTTGAGTCGTCCTTCATGGAAGGGAGAACTTATAAATATAGGGGGAGTTACTGATAGCTATCAATCTATTGAAGAGGAATATGAGTTGATGCCGAAAATCCTTCAGATTTTAATAAAATATAAAAATCCAGCTATTATTTCGACTAAATCAGATCTCCCATTACGTGATATAGATTTAATAAACGAATTATCTGAAATAACATATATAAACATAGCTTCATCTATAACCTCATTTGATGAAGATATTCGCTCAGCTATTGAACCCAATGCTATATCTTCTCAAAAAAGAATAGCTATGATAAAAAAGATTAGAAAAGAAACTAATGCTTCCACAGGTCTCCATTTCATGCCTATTATTCCTCATGTAACAGATAGCTATGAAAATATTGATTCCATTTTTAAAAATGCTAAAATAGCTAATGTTCATTATGTTTTACCTAGTGTTCTTAATTTATTTGGAAAAACAAGACCCTATTTTTATAAATCAATTAAAAAAGACTTTCCAGATAGCTATGATAGTGTCAAATCTTCTTATATAAATGGTAGAGTTCATAAACAATATTCAAGAGATTTATATAAAATAATAAATACAATAGAAAGTAAATACAGTGTTTCAACTAGCTATATTAGACCAATTAAGGAAAAAATGAAATTTTATAATAAACAAGAAAATTCTAATCAGTCAACATTGTTTGATTATTAGAGATTTGCTATTTTTCATTTATTTTTCTGTTTCTAAATGTTCGTTTTTTTATTGTCGTGTTTTTAGATATTAGCTTTTTTTAGTTTGAATCGAGGTCAAAAGCCAAATTTCTAGAAAAACAATTAAAAATAATTCTCATATTTATTATTTGAATTAATATAATTGCTGAATTTAGATTAATTTTTTTAAATAACAGCTATTTAAAGTTTAATCAACATTTTTAAAATGAAAAATAATCATTGAAAATATTGTGAAAAATAAAACAAGTTAAAGAATTATAGGTCATTTTTTTCATAAATTTTTTGTGATAATTCTTAAATGAAAAGGATGGATGGAAAATTAGATGATAAGTTAAATTGGTTGTTTTTGTGAATGAGTTGATTTTTTTTCTTTATTTTTTGTTTTGTTGTTTGTGTATTCTTTAGGTGTTTAGGGGGGGGGGGGTAGTTTATGGTTTCGGTTCTAAGTTTTTGTTTCTCTTTGTTTTTGTTTTGGGGTGTGTAGAGTGGATATCTTTATATATGGGTAATTGCTATATGTATGTTTGTCCAGTAATTAAAGGTTAATGGTTTAATAGGATACTAACTGTTCTTTTGTTGACTAACAAGTTTTTTCTATTTTATTGATAAATGGTAATAGTTGGTAGGTGATTGTTAGGCATTTTTTTTAGTTTTTAATAATGGCTGGATGGTATAAAATAATTGAATAATATATTAAAAATGATGAGGTGAATGATATTATGAATAAGTTTAAAAAGACGTCTTTTGGGATGATCTTATTGTTGCTATTGGCTTTGTTGGTAATGGTTAGTTTATCAACTAGTTTTGCAGCAGATCGTAATATTACTAATACGACTGATGGTGGTATTAGTGGTGTTGTTAATAGCTCACTAGCTAATGATAAGATAATATTGTCTGATGGTGTTTATTCAGGCAACAATAATAAAGACATAATAATAAATAAGAATTTAACTATTACAGGAACCAATAAAGCCAACACGGTTCTTGATCTTGGTAGTGGTGATAAGCTATTCACAATCAATTCTGGTGCAAATTTAATATTAGCTAATCTAACCATAAAAAACGCACAAATAGGCAACAACAGCTACCTAATAAATAATAATGGTCGTGTTACTATTCAGGACTGTGTTTTCACAGATAACACAATCAACCTAGTAATCTCTAAGAGAACTATTTATACAACTAATCCTAATGCTTATCATTACGAAGATAGCATTGGAACTGGTTATTTGGTTTTAAATAATGGTGAAATGGTAATACAAGATTCCGCATTTAACAACAACAAAATGAACATTCAATACAACTACTATGAGGAAGTCCCATATACCACCAACACAACTATTGTCTTACCCAATATAGTAACCAACAATACTTATGTGACTGGTGGTGGATTAGTTGCTAATAAAGGAAAGTTAAATATCACAAGATCCAATTTCACAAACAATAACATCTACACCAACCGAAGCTTAAACTATAACTATTCAGCAAATCAAAGTATCACAATCACAAGAGAAAACAGTTCTGGCGATAATATCGGTAGTCAAACCATAGATTATGTTTATGCATTCATTGTAAATACTAATAATCTAGAAATAACAAACTCAATATTTACAAACAATACACATTACTATAACAATACACGAAACGATAACAAAAACATCACAATAACAACCACAGGTGGAACAGGTAAAACAACAACATATGTAAGTTTTGTAAATTTCATATTCAACAGTGCTAATCTAAATATAATAAACAGTGAATTCAGAGAAACCAAATACAACTTAACATATACTTCCAATTCATTAAACAGTGCTTACTATTATATTAGTGGAGGAATAATATATACTACAACTTCTTACAAAGGCATCTCAGAAACCAATATAAAAAACTCCACATTTAATAACAACAATGCAACAAATAATCAAGGAACAGTACTATTTATAAC
>NZ_LWMW01000148.1 GCF_001639285.1 Methanobrevibacter cuticularis
ATAGAATTATGATACTCTTAGACAATTTTGATAAAAACATTGATTTTAATTATCCAAATAAGGATTACTTTGTAAAACTTAAAAATTTAAAATGGAATAAAGAAGCCAAAAAACTCCTAAATAAAATAGATAAAATTTATGGAAAATATGCTTCAACATGTACTGATGAAGTTTTTGATGAGAATCCAGATGATGGATATCCAATACTATTTGGTATTTTTTTAAGTATGAGTTGGAAATCTTTGATTTTACTTACTGGTTGTAGTGCTGTTAATGATGGTAGGGATGTTATGGGTTTTGATGATGTTGTTTGTGCATTTCAAACATATTTTAAATTATTGGATCTTATAAATAATGATTGAAGAATTGGTTTTTATGAAAGTTAGTAAGTTTTTTGCTGTTGTTTTAAGCGTTATGTTTTTTATCGATGTCATGTTTTTGATTTCAGCTGTTTTTTTGGAGTTTTTTCCAGGATTTAGTTTTTTTGATAATCAGATAGTGAGAATAGTTCTTTTACTAGTTGTCTTTGGAATAACGAATAGTTTTTATGGGTATATTTATGGAGATTTAGATAAAGAAGATATTGGAAATGAAGTTATTTATGGATCTAATGACTTATATAAAAAAATAATAATCCTGATTGTGGCAGGATTTTTTATATCCATGATTTGTTTATTTATTTTCATGAATTTATAATATGCATCTTATTCAATAATTATAAAATTTAATCATTACTCTTAATTTTTAATATTACTTTCAGTAAGGCTAGTATTCATGATAATAAAAATATAATAATAAATCTTAATATTTCCAAAAATATGTTTTGACATAATACTATAACTTCTAATAGAATGGATATTATATCATTTTATAGTTTAATTGTAAAATTAGTTGGAAAAAATAATTCATCTAATTCTAAAGTTATAGATACTAAATTAAGATCCGATGAAACTCACGAATCTTTATACATCAAAGTTAAAAAGTTAAAATTCTATTTTAAAGAGAATAATCAAAATATTTCTCTTGAAATGGATAGTAATAAAAAGAGCTGATTATTATGATTAAGAGAATAGGATGTATAATACTATTAATTGTTTTGGTTAGTAGTATTAGATATTTTTTAATTTTTAGCAAGGTGTCTGAAAATCATGAAAAATTTGAGGATTCTCAGTGCTTGATTTGTGTGAAATAAAGATTATTTATTTCGTGTTATTAAAAATACAATTTAATATTTGGTAATTTTTAAATTTGGGTCTTTTAAATCGAAAGATTTAAATATTATGGGTCTTATATATTTTATCTGAATGTTAATTTATAGATTATATAAATTTTTTCAAACAAATGATAATTAATTTTTTTCAGATGATTTATTTATTAAGAACTTTATCAATTGAATATAATACTTTATTATTTTTTTAAAATAATACTATGATAATTTATTATTTTTTAAAACAATAATAAGTTAATTTAATTGCTTTTATTATTTTTTAAAACAATAATAAGTTAATTTAATTGCTTTTATTATTTTTTAAAACAATAATAAGTTAATTTAATTGCTTTTTAAAATTTTGATTTTAGAATTCTTTCCAAGCTTCTTTTATTAAATTCTTAAAATTATATGTATAGTTTATTATAAAAATGGTTAATTTTAATTATTTTTAAAACAATAAATTAAGTATAGATTATAATTAAATTATCTAATTTTATGTTTAGGAGATATGTTTAGTTTGAGATTGTTACTTCCAATTAGTGGATGGTCAAAAAATTATAATAAGTCTTTTTTGAGACCTGATATCATAGCAGGAATCACTATTGTGGCATTTATTATTCCTGAATCTATTGCTTATGCTGCTTTAGCAGGTTTTCCTCCTCAAACTGGTTTATATGCTGCTTTAGCTGCCTTGTTGGTTTATTTTATTTTTGGAACTTCTAAACAACTTTCAGTTGGTCCTACATCCACATTATCTCTTTTAATAGGTTCTACTATTGGAACTTTATCAATAGTAAGTCCTAATAATTTGATTATTTTAGGATCTTTTGTAGCTTTAGTGACAGGAATCTTTGGAATACTGGCTTGGTTATTTAGAATGGGATTTGTTGCGAAATTCATATCTCATGTGGTTATTACAGGATTTTCAACAGGTGTGGCATTTTTTATTGCTGCTACTCAACTCCCAAAGCTATGTGGAATCTCTGGAGCACCATTTGGATTTTTTGATAGTTTATTTTTCTTATTTTCTCATTTTAATGAAATACATTTGATTAGCTTATTCATTGGTATAATGACTATCATAGTCATATTGGTATTTGAAAGATTCATGCCTAAGATTCCTGGGTTATTGGTTGTAGTTATAGTTTCAACAGCTTTATTTTCTTTAACTGAATTTCAAGAACTAGGAGTTAATTTAATTGGTTTCATACCTTCTGGTTTACCTTTGATTTCCCTTCCACCAGTATCTACACTTCATTCAATGTCAAATTTTGATATTTTGAAAATTGTAGGTTTAGGATTTGCTTGTTTTATATTAAGTTATTCTGAAGGAATAGGAACTGCTCAAACCTTTGCTTGGAAATATAAATATAAAATTGATAACAATAGAGAGTTTTTTGCTTTGGGGGTTTCAAACCTACTTGCAGGTTTAACTCAGGGTTTTCCTGTTGGTGGAAGTATTTCAAGATCTGCTGTAAATGATGAAGCTGGTTCTAAGTCTCCACTTTCTAGTGGAGTTTCTGGCCTGGTTTTAGTTGTTGTACTTATTTTTTTCGTGAAATTCTTCTCTAATTTACCGGAACCAGTTTTAGCAGCTATTATTATCTTTGCAATATTAAAACTTGTAAAAATTCATACTTTAAAAGAATATTTTGAAGTAAATAAAATCGAATTTCTTTACGCAGTGGCAAATATTGCAGGTATTTTAATCTTAGGGATAGTAGAAGGACTAATTATTGGAATAATTATATCTGTATTGATATATTATA
Organism: Methanobrevibacter cuticularis; assembly: GCF_001639285.1. GTDB lineage: Archaea > Methanobacteriota > Methanobacteria > Methanobacteriales > Methanobacteriaceae > Methanobaculum > Methanobaculum cuticulare. Next base: position 2,980 of record NZ_LWMW01000148.1, read on the forward strand.
AAAAATATTTCTATAAAAACCGTTAATAAAGTAAATGGATAATAAAGCGTTTACTTGAAAGATGAATGGTTTTACTTGAAAAAATTGGTGTTGTGATTGGAGTATTGTGTTGTGATTGGAGTATTGTGTTGTGATTGGAGTATTGTGTTGTGATTGGAGTATTGTGTTGTGATTGGAATTAAAGTGTTTTAAGTAATTTTTTTCAGTAGATACTTTAAATCATTATAATCAATAGCTAATTCTCTATAAGCTAATTTTACATAATTTAAACTATCTTGGTGTTCTTTAAAATAGATTAAATGGGAGTTACAATTACAATCAGAACATCCAAATTTAGCTATTTCTTTTCCATTAGCTGAAATAAGATGAGCTAATTTACATTCAATTCTTTCTGTATTGATAGTAAAAATAATATCTTCAACTGATACCTCTTTCTCATTTAATAGATAATCAACATGCCAATGGACTTTTTTATCATTAGATATATGCCTTTTCAGTCTGGGAATTAGGGAGTTCATGGCTGAACCTATATAAACATAACTACCTTTTTCAAAGTTTATTTCTCCAAGTTTTCCAATAGCTATTTTTTTCTCTTTTTTGTTAGCTATTATTAAGCAATAGCTACCTTTCAAGACCTTTGTTTTCTGATTTTTTGATACCATTTTATCTCAATTAAAAGTACTTTTAGTTATATTGTTTTGGTGAAATTATTTTATTATTTTATATTTAATTTTTTTCTTTTTTATATTTATCAGTAAAAAATTTATAGTATTACAAATTACTTTATAATAGATCAGATTATTAATAATTAGATAATTAATAATTATCTTATTTAATAAATTTGATAAATAATTATTGGATATATGCTATATGTGATGGGGGGGGGGAAATTCACATCTTTTAACTCATTAATGATAATATGAAAATTAATATTAAAGCTAAAGGTCATAAAAATGTGACATCTAAACACAAGTCCACATTTGAATTGACCCAAGATAAAGGTATTGGAATAAGTGCAGATTGTATCATAGGCGTTTCTTCTGATAAAAATATGAATGATTTTTCAGATGAAATTAAAAAGAAAATAGCTAACAGAGACACGAAAATCAAGGTCATGCTTTCAACCACCAATGGAAATGATGAAATTATTGGCTATGGTCACCCTGATTTGACTTTGAATCATCCTACTGATATTGTATGTAGAAAAAGTAGTTATACATGCTCAAGAACTTTGATGATAAATTCAAATAAAGCTTCTTCAGATTTAAATCAAGACTTAATTAACGATTTAAAAAATGGAGCTATTTTAAATTGTCAGATTATTATTATTATTATTGATTAATTGTTTGAGATTATGTTATTATATTGTCAAATTGTTGATTAATTGTTTGAGATTATGTTATTATATTGTCAAATTGTTGATTGATTGTTTGAGATTATGTTATTATATTGTCAAATTGTTGATTGATTGTTTGAAATTATATCATTATATTCTCTTATGATATTAAAATTAAGAGTAAACTTTAAATACTTAAAGAAAGATAGGATTACATACTTGTTTTAATTACCTATTAAATACTGTTTAAGATAATAAGAACATAACTATGTTTTGTTTATCTAACTATTCACTTGCGGGGATGGTCGAGTGGTCAAAGGCGATAGGTTGAGGGCCTATTGAGTTAGTCTCTTCGCGGGTTCGAATCCCGTTCCCCGCACCATTTTTATAAAATTCTCTTATTTTATTCATTAATTTGATAGTTCTTTTTAAACTGTTATAATTGATTATATTAATAGCTAATTATTTTGTAATAATTAAAATAAGACATTTTTCCATTTTTATTTCCTTTTTTTAATTCTAGTAATCTTTAATTTTCTAATTCTTTTATTTTTGGATGAACTACACATAGTCAATATTATTAATTTATCATAACATTACTAATTTATATTAAATTAATTTTTTTAACTTTATAAAGTTGTATTGGGCTTTTTTTCATCATTCTAATAATTTTAGTAAAATTTTGCTATTAATAATTTTTTTCTTATTATCATAATATTTCAATGTTAATGTTATTATATTCGTAAATTCATTAATCTAATCATTAATTCAAAATAATAGTTTTAAATAGGATTAATTATAATATATTTATAGTTTAAATTCTCATAGAACTAATATTTTAATTGAAATAATATTTCTAATAATATAATTATTTTAAATTATTAATATTATTGATTAGTAATTACTAATTACTAATTACTAATTATTAAAGGACTAATTATTAAAGGTGTTAATATGAAAGCAGTTATACCAGCAGCAGGTCTAGGGACAAGGTTTTTACCAGCTACCAAAGCTCAACCAAAAGAGATGTTACCAGTTTTTGATAAACCAACTATACAGTATGTTATCGAAGAAGCAGTTGCTTCTGGAATTGATGATATTTTAATTGTTACAGGTAAAGGTAAAAGAACAATTGAAGATCATTTTGATAGATCTTTTGAATTAGAATACACTCTTAAAGAACACAATAAAATGGATTACTTAAATCAAGTAAAAGAGATCTCGAATTTAGCTGATATTTATTATGTGAGGCAAAAAAATCATAAAGGACTTGGAGATGCTATTCACTGTGCTAAAAAACATATTGGGGATGAACCTTTTGCTGTAATGTTAGGAGATACAATTACAAAATCAAATATTCCTTGTACCAAACAGCTAATTGATATTTCTAAGAAATACGATGCTTCTGCAATAGCTGTTGAAGCTGTACCATGTGAAAAAGTAGAGAGATATGGTATCATAAAAGGAGAAGAGGTTGAAAAATCTATATATAAAATTGACGAGTTAGTAGAGAAACCTAAAGTAGATGATGCTCCTTCTAATTTAGCTATTATGGGAAGATATGTTTTAACACCTGATATATTCGATCATTTAGCTAATACTAAACCAGGAATAGGTGGAGAAATTCAATTAACTGATGCATTGGCTAAATTAGAAAGTATTTATGGTCAAATATTCGATGGTCAAAATTATGATATTGGAAATCGTATTGAATGGCTTAAAACATCTATCGAATTCGCTATAGGTGATGAAGAAGCTCGTGATGACATACTTAGCTATTTAAAAGATATCTTAACTATTTATAAATGAACTCAGATGAAATTTATTTCAAAAGATTTTTTTATTAGTTTCTAAATGAACTCAGATGAAATTTATTTCAAAAGATTTTTTTATTAGTTTATAAATGAACTCAGATGAAATTTCTTTTAAATTTCAATTTTTCAGTAATCATAATATGGGAAATTCATATGAAAAATGATTCTAGCAATTCTGAAAGAAATGATACAACTATTAATTTTACAGAATTAAAAAAAGAATTAAAAAGTAAAAAGATTCAATTAAACAAAGCAAATGAGAGAATAGCTACCTTAAACAAAATGCTTGATTCATGTCATGAAAGACTTGATAATAATATTAATGAAAAAAGTAAGCTTTATGATGAAGTTCAAAAGTTTCAAGTAATGAAACTCAATCTCCAATTAAAAAAACTTGAAGATATAGAACAGAAATTTCTTAAATCTGAACACAGAGCAGAAGTTACAAAAAAACTTCTGGATGACTCAAAAAGAGAAATAGCTATTTTAAAAAGAATCATAAATGAATTTGAAAATTTAAGTTTCTATGATTTTATTAGAAATAATAGATCAAATAGCTATTCTAAATATTTCAAGAAGTAAATTGAAATTTTTGGGACTGTTAGCTTTTAGAAGCTTTTATTTCTTTAGATAATTGAAATTTGAGAATTTTGGTTATGCTATGATTTAATGTTGTTTCTATTTTTTTAGATATTTATTGAGAAAATTATAGTATTTATTTATGTAACTATGATAGCTATTTCTATTCTGGTCTTAATTTTTTAATGTATGGTGCTAATTTTTTGATTAAATCAATTTAATGTTTTAAAATCAATATTGATCTGGTTATTACCACTGGATTTATATATTATGGGTGATAATAGCTATTTTTATGAGAGAATTGGATCCTTTGAATGATTTTGCTGTTTTAAAGTGTATGGGTGAAAAAGGTGATGAGGAGCAGTTATTGTCTTTTATAAACGCAATACTTGAAAACAAAAACAAAATAATAACTGAAAATGGAATAAAAAACATTTCAATGGATGAAATATTAGATAATATAGAAATTAATGAGAATACTAAGTTATCTGCAGAAAAACTGAAAGATAAGTATTGTATACTTGATATAAGATCAAAAACATATAATAAAGAGATAATTATAGAAGCACAAAGACATAACACTGGTGAGATGATAAAAAGATCACTTT
>NZ_LWMW01000149.1 GCF_001639285.1 Methanobrevibacter cuticularis
AACAGCACCACTAATACCACCATCAGTCGCATTAGTAATATTACGATCTGCTGCAAAACTAGTTGATAAACCAACCATTACCAACAAAGCAAAAAGCAACAATAAGACCATCACAAAAGACGTCTTTTTAAACTTATTCATAATATCTTTCACCTCATCATTAAAATATAATATCTCAACATACCATCCAGCTATAATCAAAAACTAAAAAAATGCTTAACAATCAACTACTAACCATATCTTATTAATTAATAAATAAAAAAACTTGTTAGTCATCTAAAGAACAGTTAGTATCCTATTAAACTATTAACTTTTAACTACTGGACAAACATACTTATAGCAATTACCCATATATAAATATATCACTTCTACACACCCCAAAACAAAAACAAAGATAAATCACAAAGCAAGAACAAAACCATAGACTACCCCCCCCCCCCCTAAACATACAAAGAACACACAAACAAAAAAACACAAAATAAGTAAAAAAAATCAACCCTTTTACAAAAATAACCTATCTAACCCATCATCTAATTTTCCACCGATTCTTTTCATTTAAGTAAATATCACGAAAAATTCTTAAATTATTAAATAGCTGTCTTGATGAATCTAATGATCAAAAAACAATTATAAACACACAGAAAAACAAATAACAGAACGAAACAAAAAAGAAGGAATATATTGGGTTTACTCAAAAATTTATAAAGTTACATTAAAAATTATGAATTAATGTTATTAATATAACAAATTTTTAAGAATTTTCTAAAAGATTTTTATAACAGTCTTAAAGCTTAGATTTATGAGAATTTTTAAGTTAACAGTATGATGAATTAGTGAATTAATAAAAAGAAGTCCATGACTAAGTCGTGGTCAAAAGTCTTTTTGCACAAATTGAATTTCTTTATTTTGAATTCTAGAACTTTGACTTTTGACCCTGAGTGGAAATAAAATAAAATAAAAATAATAAATAGTATCATAAGTAAAAATAAGAATTAGGATGAAAAAAAGATCAACTATTTCATAGTATCTTCTTTTCTAGTGTCTTCTTCTATAATATCTTCAATAAACATTAATGGGTAATTAATATTTTCAATAAACTTCATTCGAACAATAGCTAAAACATCCACAACCTTTGAAAAGATTTTAACATCTAACATATCCCCAGTTAGGGAGGTATATTGAAAATCAGTCATGGCATCATCAAGCTTATCTAAATCTATACTTATTTTAACCTTTTCAATAGCTGGTTGAAGCTCTAATGATTCTTTAATAGCTATTTCTAAGTTATTAACAGTTTTTTTATTTACAGGAGTGCCTATAAACTGGTGAAAAAGTGCGCCCATGCTAATAGCTCCTTCGAATATAGCTCTTTCTCGATGATTAATATTAGAAAAGTATTCTTTATCTACATCCATATTATCTTACATCCATATTCTTTATTGTTTTAAAGTTCCATAATGTTATTCTAATACATTATCCAATTATAGAAGAATAGCTATTAATTAAATAAATAGCTATTAAGAGTTTAAATAATCATTAAATGTTTAAATAGTTCTTTCATTTTATACTGATTAACTAAAATCTCCATTTAACCAATTTAATTTATCTGATATGATCTCTGGAGGAAGTGGATAGAAATAATTATAGAAGAGAAATGCAGAAATAGCTATTACCACTATTAAAACAATTAATCTGTCTTCTTTAATTGGATAGAAATAAGAGAGTATTAATCCTAATCCTAAGAATAATAAAGAGATATACAGACCATAATTTTCTTGGGGATTATCCTTTAAGATTGTTGAATTTAATTCTCCAACATTAGTCATGTTGGCTTCATAAATCAATCTGTTTGTGGTGAATCCAGGAGGATCACAAGTAATTAAATACAGACGCTGAGTGTTATTTTCAACAGGCAAAAGATAGCTAGCAGGAACTATGCTTGAGTTTGTAATGGTATAATTAACTTGACCAATCCCTGGCCATTCTAATGTAACATTATCCCCAATTTTCAGCTCATTGAGTCTCAAAAATGGGAATCCATAACCTGTCCTATGACCAAATAAAATCACATCTCCCTTAGTAGGAAGGTATGAAACCTCTTCATGGTAAACCCCTTGATTTATAGAGACATTATTGATTCTCTCATTTATCCCAATAGCAGGGATCAATACACGTGGAGAAGATAAATCTTTCTCAATAGCTATTTTTGAAGAGTAATATGATACTTCTAATGAAGCATATGCCCCCACTACTAAAAGACTAATGATCAAGACAATTGTTGCTATTTTCAATTTATCACCTAGAAATTATAAACCTGAATTTAATATAAAATATTGAAATTAAATAATCTTATTATTATAAATAATTAATAAAACTTGTCATTATTAATAAATTATTATAAAAATAGAGTAGTAATCTAAAAAAGACAAATTAAATGAATAAATATTAATAGAAAAACAAATATTTAATTTTAGAATTTATCTATATTGTTTCTAATTATATATACTTTTATCATATTATTTATAATTGTAAATACTTTTATTGTTATATTATTCTTATTTAATATATTGTTTTTATTAATTATATATTTTTATATTTCAAAGAAAGATAATATACTTTTTAATAATTATTAATATATATTATTTAAATTATTAATTAATAGTAAATTAAGAAATATAAATTGATAATACTTGGTAATATAATTAATTTTTAAGAAATAATAAAGTCCTTAAAGTAGAATCAAACAAACATATTTTTAGGAGATTGATTTTCAGATTTAGATTTATTTAAAGCTAAGTTTATATGTTCCATAGAAATAACATCGTCATCATTAGAAATAGCATTATGCAATGAAGATTTCAATATTTTTTCTTTAAGATCTCTTCCAGACATACCTTTTGTTAATTTAGCTAATTTTTTAGAAGTTGGTTCAACAGTTAAAGGTAAGGTTTTTATATATTTATCCAAAATAGCTATTCTTTCTTTTTCATTAGGAAGAGTAAATTCAAACTCGTCTTCAAATCTACTTCTGACGGCATAATCTAATTGTTCTGGATTATTTGTAGCAGCTATTGTTACAACCCCTTCATTTTCATGAATACCATCCATTTCAGTTAAAAGAGCATTTACAACCTCGGAAACATCCCCTCTTAGATATTGAAATTTTCTATGAAGAGCAATTGCATCAATCTCATCTATGAAAATAACTGAAGGTTGTGTTTTAAGTGCCAATTCAAAAAGATTATGAATTTGAGATGCACCTTCTCCTACATGATCCCCAATTAAAGTGGTTGCTTTTATTAAATACAACGGAACATTAAGTTCATTAGCCAATGATTTAGCTAACATAGTTTTACCAGTACCTGGAACCCCATAAAATAAAATGTTCCTTGGAGCCCATTTCCCAAATTTTTCAGGACTTTCTAAATATCTCATTATAATTTTACACTTATTTTTAGCTTGATCTTGACCTATTATGTCTTTAATCTCTAAATCAGTAGTAATAGCTTCCAATTCATTTTTAGAAGATGTTTCTTCAGATATTAAAACTATAGAAGTATTTTCACTAATTATAGAATTATTTGGATGAGCCGTTATCACTTTAAATCCATAATCAGGGATTATTTTTTGATCAAAAAGATAAGATCCTTCTACAACTTCTAAACCTAACCATTGCTCTTTAGCATAGCATTCAAATAGATTTTTATCTGAAACTTCTAAATTGTGAGATTCCATCAATGGAAAATTAAAAGGATAACCAATGCCTTGTAAAACAATAGCTTTAGCTTCTTTTTTAGAATCAAATTTAACATTGATTACTTTATTATTTGTTGACTGTGAATCTTGGGTTTTATTATTAAATTTCAAAAGTACACCTGTTAATAAACTAAAAATAATTTAAATAGATTTGATTTACATCGATTAAAAGGTTATTTTAATTGAATCATATTTATCAATACATTATCAAAAATATTTATCAATATAACCAATTATCAATATATTATCAAAAATTCGAATTTAAAGTTATTATAACATATAATAATCGAATAATTATAAAATAAAAATTATTTATTTTTCTATTATAATAAATTATATTATCGATACTAATATAAAAATTTAATTATTAATTCTCAAAATGTAATAATTAATAGTTCTGTAAATATTTATTATGTCTGAAAAATATGAAAATCTAATTATTCATAAAAAATAAAAATATATTATCAAAACTTTTATATTATCAATTATCACATTTTGAGAATTAATTTCATGAAAAAAAATAGCTATGAAAACTAGAGAAAGTGTCTTATTATTCTACAATTAATAAAATTAATAAAAAAAACCTTCTTTATCTTATTATTCCACAAATTAATAAAATTAATAAAAAAAACCTTCTTTATCTTATTAGATAATAATAACAAATGCGAAATTAATGATAGTAATAAATATTTTATGAAAAAAATTAGAATAAAGTTAAAATAAATTAGAATAAAATTAAAATAGAATTAAAATAAAGTAATATGATTAAAAGAATGTTTATAGAAAAAATAAAATAAAAGAAAAGTATTATCAAATACTTTCTAAATTAAAAGTCATCTAATAACTGTACAGAAATTAACATTTACAAGATGAAACAGCTAATTTAACATCATCAGCTTTAACAGTTTTACGACCAGCGTGTTTAGCATAAGAAACAGCTTTTTGAGCAACTTGGGTTGCACATTCTTCTAAAGCTTCAGCTAATGCTTCTTTAGCATCTTCACTAATTCTTTCTGCGCCTGCGTTTTTTACTATTCTTGCAACTGGTGCAATAGGTAATTCACTATTTTTCATAATTAATCACATCTCCACATTTTTAATATAATAAGCCTTGAAGCTTACTACAGTTAACTATTCTTTAATTTATTATATATAAATGTATCGCTAAAATAGCTAAAAAACAAGTGAAAATTTATACTATTTTAAGGTTTCATTAGGAAAATCAATCTAATGAATAATAACCTATTATGTTATATTATATTTTTGAAATTCATGAAAAAATATAATATCCTAGATGGATTAAGATAGAAGAAAATTGTTATTTTTAATATATTAAAAATATCTAATATGTTTAAATAAAATAATTACAATAAACTTTCATAAAGATTTTTCATTTTTAAAGCATCCTGATCAAGTAAAGGAGTCTCACAGATGATAGTAGCTTTCCAATCATTTTCTATAAAAGATTCAAGTAACCATTTTAATTCAGGACCATATTCCTCCTCTTCAAAAGTATGATGTCTTCTTTCTCCAGCTTTAGTATATTCAATCCTTGTAAAATGACAATGCAATCTATCAATATCTAAACCATCTTCCAATTTTGAAAATATGCAATTATAATCTTCCTTTTTCTTAATATATCCTCTACCACGAGCGTGGATATGTGCAAAATCAATAGTTGGTTCAAAACAATCAAAACTTGAACAAATTTCAATTATTTCATCAATATTTCCTAATTGAGATCTTTTTCCTGTAGTTTCAGGCGCAAAAGTATATTCACTTACTCCTTCTTCATCGAGTCTAGAAAGTAATGTATTTATAGATTTTTTAGCAATTCTTAATGCTTCCTTAGGAGAATTTTTTGAATAATACCCAGGATGAAATACTATTCTATAAGCTCCCATCCATTGAGCAGCTTGAGCAGCTTTCATCATCACTTCAATAGACATATTCAATTTTTTATCATCAACTGCAGATAAATTAATATAATATGGAGCATGAAGAGACACTAAAATATCTTCTTTTATTGAATCCTCTTTAAGTATATTAGCTGATTTTTCACCAATTCTAAGCCCTCTTCCAGCTTGGTATTCATATGCATCTAAGCCTTCATTAGCAATATATCCACATGCAGTATAAGCACTACCTTTATAATCCACTGGTCTCCCAGCAGGCCCAAAAATAACATTAGGTTTCATGATAATCTCTCTTTGTATTGTTCTAATTTTTTAATAATATTCTAATAATATGATTCAACTTAAATATTCTAATTAGATGGTATATTTTATAATATAATAATTAATTAACTTAAATATTCTAATTAGATGGTATATTTTATAATATAATAATTAATTAACTTAAATATTCTAATTAACTCATAATTTATAATATAATAATTAATTAACTTAAATATTCTAATTAACTCATAGTTTATAATATAATACTAATTAATAGTATAATTTTCTATAGATTAAAATAAATAACTCAAAATTTTAAAATAACCACACAATTCAAAAAGAAACTATGAAATTAGCTTTTTTATATAAATATTTTAGATAAAATATAACATGATGAAAATAATAGAAATATAAAAAAAATTATGTTTCATTTACAAAGAATAAATTTATATTTTCTACAATCATTTCTTTTGAAAGTAAAATATTTTTAAACTTTTTAGGTAATTTAATAGAAATTTCATATGTATCAACGCCAATAGGTAAATTAAAAGTTTTTAAAGAATATTCAACAACTATTTTATTCTTTTCTTTACAAATAATTATTCCTATAAACTAATTTTTCTCCAAAAAAATAACATATCATTTAAAACAACCAAATATAAAGAGTCATTGTCAAAAGTCAAATTTTAAAAAATTTAGCCATTGAAATTTGTTTTCTAAATCTTTCATTTATTAATACTTTTTTTGTTATACTTTAAATTGTGTTTGTAGTTTTAATAGCTATAAAATTAGGTTACAGTTTCCTATTATAAATAATTTAGGATAAAGCTAAAGAAAATAGTAATAATTATGACAATTCATTAAACAAAAAGGGAAAAGGAATATTATAGTGTTGGACCAATGCTGTCAATTTAAAGAATTATTACTTTAATATTCTAATGAATGCAACATTCCATTTAAATATAAATTATAAAAAAATTAATTAAAAAATACTAATTTTTTACTTCTATTTTATGTTCTTCTATTTCTTCTTTTGTTAGTTCCCTAATTAGATGGTTTTCATTGTTGAATCCGTTTTTTTCAATTTTAAAAATATTTTCAATAGTGTTGAAGTCGACACTGTGGATGTATAATGATTCTTTAATGATT
>NZ_LWMW01000150.1 GCF_001639285.1 Methanobrevibacter cuticularis
ACCACATTCACCGAAAGATTTAATACATCATCATTCAATAATATCTTATGTGGTGTGTTGTTTTTTGTTTGCATACATAATAATACACACCACCATAATATTAATACTTTACGAACTACTGATAATTAATTATGACTACTAAATATTATTAATATTTTTGAATATTATTAATATAATTAATTTATATTATAATTAAATATGGTTATGTAAATTATAATAATTATAACAATTTAAATTATACTTAATTTATATTTAATATGAATATCAATAAATAAGAATTATATTCTAATGACTTTTTTATTTTATTTTTTTAGGTGTAGGTGACTAAATGTTTGGAATTATTGGTGGTAGTGGCATTTATGATATTGTAAAAGATGCAGGAAGTGTAGAAAAACGAATAATTGAAACTCCATATGGAGATTCTTCTGAAATCTCAATTTTTGAAATTTATGATAAGGAAGTGGCATTCATGCCAAGACACTCTGGAGATCATAGTTTTCCTCCTCATAAAATAAATTATCGAGCAAATATTTGGGCACTTGCTACATTAAATGTTAAGCAAATCATAGCTACCAATGCAGTAGGCTCACTTAAAAGAGAAATTCCTCCAGGATCATTGGTACTGGTATCTGATTTCATGGATTTTACTTCAAAAAGAGAAAAAACATTTTATGATAATGAAGTGATTCATGTCGATGTGACAGAACCATATTGTAATCGCCTTAGATCTCATATAATAGCCAGTAGTGATACTATATCCACAACTGATTTTATAGCTAAAGGTGTTTATGTTGGAACTGAGGGTCCAAGATTTGAAAGTCCTGCTGAAGTAAGAATGTTTCAAAAATTAGGGGGAGATGTTGTTGGGATGACAGGTCTTCCTGAAGCAGTATTAGCTAAAGAGAAAGAAATCTGTTATAGCAGCATATGTCTGGTTTCTAACTATGCTGCATCTATATCTCCCAATAAACTCACCATGGATGAAGTTATTGAAATCATGGATATTAAAAAACTGGAAATAATTGATTTAATATATAAAACAATTGAAAATATTCCTGTTGAATATGATTGTGTTTGTTTAGACGCATTAGATGGGGCTGGAGCATAACTTGATTGTATATCACTGTTTTTTATATTTTAAACCATCTAAAAACAAAAAAAACTAGGAATATTTGTTAGAATAGAACAAGAGACTAGAATTACTATAAAATATGTTCATTCATCTCATTCTTTAGAATTCTATCATAATTTTTCCTAGCTAAGATTCATTATCAAACATATCTTCGATATTAACTTCGAAATATTTAGCTATTTTGAAAGCTAATTTAAGAGAAGGATCATATTTGTTTTTTTCAATAGAAATTATTGTTTGTCTGGTTACTTCAAGCTCTCTAGCTAAATCCTCTTGTGTAATTTCTTTAATAGCTCGAAATACCTTTAATTTATTTTTCATAGTGTTTCCTATTATTTGATAATTTTTTTAAGCTTGGTTTAGTAGGTTCTATCCTAATTTTATATCAATGTTTGATAGTTATTTTATTTAGGTTCTATCCTAATTTTATTATTGATCTTCCTATCTAATATTTATTTTTATAATAATATTTTCCGATTGTGAATATTATGAATGAAATAAGTGTTATAATAATTAAAACATAAGCTATTGGGGAATATTGGGGATATAAATTTCTAAGTGTAATTATAGCTACTGCAATATATATGTTTAATGCTATTGATAATCCAAATGCCATGTATCCAGCTTGTTCCTGTATATATTCTTCTCTTTCATCTTCTACAACTTCTCCTTTTCGAGTCCTAAAGAATTCTTTAAGTTCATCAAAATTTTTATATGCAAAAGGAATTGTTATTAACAACAAGATTATAGCTATTATGAATAGATTTATATCAGCTATTATTAATCCTATAATCCATAATAAACTTATAATACTAGATAGTATCACTGCTATTATTACTTTTATTTTTGTATTCATAGTATCAACTTCATATGTCTATTAATATTTAAATTAAGTTTAATTAGAATCTAATTGAATATTTGTTTTTAAAAATCATGGGATTTTCATTTAAATATTCTAAATTATTTCATGTTAAGTATATTTTACATTATGTTATATAAACTTTACTAAAATTTTTATCTTGTAACTTTATTGTATTATTTTTCATATTTACCCTTAAAAATAAGAAAAATATAATTACAATGAATATTCAATAGATAATATTATTTAGTATTTAAAAGAATATTTTTAAGATAGATAGTTGACAGCATGATATTACTTAAAAATATTATTTAAAAGAATATTTTTCTGAATAAATTTATTCAATTAGTGTCAAATTATTATAATATTATTATAAAGTATCATAAAGTGATTTATATGGCAAAAGTTATTTTATTAAGTGGAAGTCCAAGAAAAGAAAGCAATACAATGGATGTTTTAGATGTTTGTGCAAAAGAAATAGAAAAAAATGGATTAGATGCAGAAATATTAAGTCTTAGAGGAATGGATATTAAATCATGTATAGCTTGTAATAAGTGTGTTGAGAAAGGAAACTGTGTTTTAAATGATGGACTTGATGAAATCATTGAAAAAATAAGAGTGGCTGATGGTTTTATTCCTGCAGCCCCAGTTTATTTTGGAACAGCCCGTGGAGATATAATGGCTGCACTTCAAAGAATTGGAAAAGTATCAAGAGGGACAGATGATTTTTTATCTTGGATGGTTGGTGGACCAATAGCTGTAGCCAGAAGAGGAGGTCAAACCTTAACTTTACAAGAGATGAGCATGTTTTTTCCAATAAATAATATGATCACTGTAGGATCTAACTATTGGAACATGGTTTTTGCAGGTCATGAAAGAGATTCTCATAAAGATGAAGAAGGAATTGGAACAATTAAGCTATTTGGAGAGAATGTAGCTAAGTTAATTAAAAAGATAAAAAATTGATTTTTAATTAATGGAACAATTTTTTATCTAAATTCCATATATGCTCCAAAGCATATTTATTAATATAATTTATTAATATGTTTATCTTTAGATGGGTTTATATATTTATTAATAGTTTGATCTTTAGATGGATTTATATAATATTTTTATTATATATTGTATTTGGAAGTTAAATTATGAAAATAGCTGTTGCTTCATCTGATGGAAAAAATGTTGATTTACATTTTGGAAAAGCTAGTTCACTATATCTATATAACTTTGATGGGGAAAAAATAACATTTGATGAGATAAGGACTGTTGATATTTCTTCAAATGAAAAACATCAATGGAGGTCTGTTTTAGAAGCTATTGCAGATTGTGATGTAGTAATATGCGTTCAAGCAGGATTTAAATCAAAATTTGGAATTCAAGAAGCAGGTTTAAAATTAGTAGAAGATGAAGGACATCTTGATGAAGTATTAAATAGATACATAAATCACTATAAATTTATGAATAGTAAAATTTAAGGGTTATATAATGAATGAAAATATAAAAACAGTAATAATTGTTAGTTGTTGTATTTTAGCTATTTTCGCTTCAGCTATTCTATTTGATAGCGTAAGGGCGGAGAATAGTCGTCAAGTTATTGAACTTGAAGGTTTGAGCTTTAAAGCTCCGGTTGGATTTGAATATGTTAATAATTCTTTTAACATCACACAAAATGAAACTTCTAACCAAACAATATCTTCACTTAAAATAAGACAAAATGATAAAATAATAGCTATTGAGCAACTGGATTCATCTTTTGAAAATCAGAGCAATGATTTTATCACTGTAAATGATGTAAGAATATATAAGATATTTAATAATGAAATGATTTATGCATTTGATTATAATGGAGTCAGATATCAAATTATAATGATGGAAGAAAATGATTCTTTAGTAAAAGACATAGTCAGTACATTTGGGGAGATAAAATGAAATTAACTAGAAACATGATAATTATTCTAGCTACAGTTATAATTATTTTTGGAATAGGGATAATTGAAGCAGTATCTGTGCAAAATCATGAAGTAATTTCTTTAACTTCTGATCTATTAAATAATACTTCTGAACCTAGTCCTGTAGACCTTGGAACTAGTGGAGAGACCTTAAATTCAGATTCTAATAATAACGATAATTCTTCCGCACTTGTTCCTGAGGAAGAACCTAATCAAGAACCTGAGCCACCAGAAATCCCTGTTGATGAAGAATCATCTGATTCTGAACAATAATCAAAAATTTCTAGGGAATACTGTACTTCTCCAATTTTTTTTATTTATAAAAATCTTGTTTTTTATAAGATTTCTAAAATGGGAGATTTTGTAAAGATTTGTAAAAGTGGAAGATTTTTGTAATCTTAGAAAATCTTCGGAATTCTAAATTTTAAAAATCTTTGATTTTTTCATTTGTAAAAACATTTAAATATAAGAAATTAAAGAATTATACTATCCTTTATGGGCGGGTTTTAAAGAATTTTAAAACTTTATTTGAACAATTTTTACTTAATATATGGATTGAGTCCAGTATCTAATTTGTAGAATAACTGTTTATAGTTAGTTCTATCTAATTTTAGTGGTTAATTATTTTTAAAAGATTCATTTCTATTGGTTTTTTAAATAAAAAATCTAATTCTATTATTTCTTAAAAATTTTAACTGATAAATATTGAAATTCAATTTAATATTTAATTTATTACTTAATATTTAGTTTAATATTTAATTTATTACTTAATATTTAGTTTAATATTTAATTTATTACTTAATATTTAGTTTAATATTTAATTTATTACTTAATATTTAGTTTAATATTTAATTTATTAGTTAATATTTAGTTTAATATTTAATTCATTGTTTAATGATAATTAATTTAATAATAATCAAATTTAATAATTAATAAAATTCAAGGATGTAATATTTATGGCAAAGGCAAAAAGGCGAAGAGCACGTGATACATGGAAAGAAAAATCTTGGTATACTATTAAAACTCCAATAGCTTTTGGAGATAAAGAAATTGGAGATACTCCATCAAGAGAACCAGATTTCTTAATTGGTAGGGGAGTTGAAGTCACTATGAGGGAACTTACTGGTGATTTTTCTAAACAATATATCAAGTTAAAGTTTGAAGTTGATAATGTTGCAGGAAACATAGCTAATACTAAATTTACTGGTCATAAGGTGACTACTGACTATGTTAGAAGCATGATTCGAAGAGGAACCAGTAGAATCGATACTCATGTTTATATTAAAACTAAAGACGACTATAAAATGAAGTTGCATGTTTTAGCTATTACAACAAGGAGATCTAAATCTTCTCAACAGAAATTCATGAGAGAAACCATAACTGCGTTGGTTGAAAAATTAGCTAGCGAACGGAGCTATGAAGATGTAATTGAAACTTCTGTTAATGGAAGAATGGCATCTGATATATACCACCGAGCTAAAAAGATTTACCCTCTTAAACGGGTAGAAATTATAAAAAGCAAAGTTTTAGAATAACTATAGTATGGATCAAGATTTTAAAGTTGATTTTCTTGATCATTAAAATAAGAAAATCTTAGATTTATTCTAAGATGCTTTTTTTATTTTTTATATTTTTTCATAATATTTATTTTTTTATTTTTATTAGGCTGTTCATAAATTATTTTTTTAATATTTTTATTAGTATGATAAATATTTTTGCCACATTTTTAACTCTTATATTATCCAGGACATTTTATTTTTAATTAAATCACTTTTCATAGTCTTGCTGGTGATTATAATAATCATTTCATTGTAGTGTTTTACTTAAAAATTGTCATAACTTCAAATTTTATGATTTTTATAAAATCTTTTAAAAATTTGTTACAAAAATATGAATAAATTCTAATTTTTAATATATAGGATATTACCAAAGTTTTGCAACAGATAATGTAATTTGAATATCTCCCAATATTCTCCATATATTCTTTAAATTTTATTCAATGCATTTTTAAAGAGTTTTTTATAGAAGTTTAAAAATGAGTATATATTACAATTTTTGAGTAATATACTATATATTATAAATTTTTGGTAAAAAACATCATATTCTTTTTATTTTTATTCTGGCATTGTTTTATTATATCATTTTAGTGCTTTTTGATCATTTCATTAAAGATTATGATATTTTATTATAATTTTTTTTAAATTTTTCGTGATATTTGCTTAAATGAAAAAATGTGTTGAAAATTAGGTGATGGGTTAAATAGCTTATTTTTATGATAGGGATAATTTTTCTTGCTTAAATTTATTTTAACTGGTTTTAAGTTCTTTAAATATTTAGGGGGGGGGGGGCAATCTATGGAATTATATCTGCTTTCTAGTTTCTTCTTGTTTTGGTATTGAAGTGTGTAGAAG
>NZ_LWMW01000151.1 GCF_001639285.1 Methanobrevibacter cuticularis
CTTTAGTTTTAAAATCAACTTTTTCTTCAATACAATCGAAAAGTTTAAGTTGAATAGGACCAATATTATCTATAAGGGCAGATTTACTTATTGTAGTCATAAATAAGTATCTGTCCTTTTTCATATTAAAATTTAACTATTTAATTATCAATGAAAAACTCATCAAGTAACGTTTCAAGTGTATTATTTTCAAACAATCTCCAATAATGGACTAAATAGTGAAAAAAATTCAATTCACATTTTCTAATTTTTGAAAAAACTCCACACTTTTTCAAAAAAAACCCCACTTTTTTGACAGAGTCCTTCTGAGATAAAACAAAAAATCATGTCATTTATTATTTAATAATAGTAACATATAATAACTATCAAATAGCAATAATAAAGTATTAATCAGCTGTTTTAATATTTCCAAGAGGTAAAAATCCTTTAAGAAAAGTTTTTGATAATATTTCATATCCATTAGAGTGTTTTACAGGTTAAAACAAGAAAAAGGAATTATATAAAGCATTAACTCAAAAATCTAGAGAAATGCTACGAAAATGGAAAATTTATAAAGGAATTAGAAGTAAAATCGAAGACTTTAATAAAATACTCAAACAAGCCTTATCCTTGAGAAGAATACATCATTATATAGAAGAATCTATTTGTAAAAAGACTTATTTGAATGTATTTTTAGCTAGACTCATCACATCATCTGGATTCAAAACAAAAAAAGAAATACAATGCCTAACAGAGATGTGAAAAACCTAACGCCCTAAATATAATTAAAAGAGGAATTTAGTTGGTGTTTCTTTTAACAATATTTTTATATCCTCTTATACAGAGTCTATGGATTGAATCTTTGCCTTTAGTTTTTCCTAATTTATTTTTACTTACCGTATTTTTATCACCATTTACTTTAATCCCTCTAATTTTTACATTATTACTTAATATCACATTTTTATCCCCAACAAGTTTAATACCATGATATTTATTCTTGTTTAATGTATTTTTCGCGATTTTATTGTTGTTTCCCAAAATTATGATTCCATTGTATTTATTTCCATTTGCAATATTTCTGGTTAAAGAGTTCTGATGACCAATTATATTAATACCAAAATTTTTTGATTTTATTTTGTTTTTAAATATCTTGTTTTTGTTTCCTTTTATATTAATTCCAATTTTAGAACCAGATATAATATTCTTTTTTATGCTGTTGTCACTTCCCAAAATTTTAATACCATAAGCTGTAGCTTTAATAGTATTTTTATATATTTCGTTTTGATTTGATTCAGAGTATATACCATATACTACACTAGAAATCTTATTATTATTGGCAATTAAAGATCCTAAGTAAGATTTAATACCATAAGTACTTTTTTTTACAGTATTATTGGTAATCCAGGCCATGCCTCCTTCAATACTCATTCCTACTTTGTTGTTATTGAGAATATTATTTTTAATAATTGCAACATCATTTGAAACAATCCCATATCTACAATTACTAATATTATTTTTCAATAGTTTATTATCCATTCCAGATATAAGAGTAATTCCTTCATATGAACAATTAAAGACATTATTATAAGATACAGTATTGGTATCTCCATCAACCCTAATTCCATTATAATTATTCTTCACCTGATTATACATAACATTATTTATAAACCCATTAACGTAAATACCATCATAACAATTAGAAATAGTATTATAACGAATATTGTTATAACATGAATTTTCGAGATAAATACCAGTTCCTGTCTTTTTATTATCAAACAAAAAATTATATAAAATAAATACATCAGAAGGTTTGTCTAAGTAGATGCCGTAATCTCCAAAATTTTTTATAATATTATTGTTAATTATAGACTGGACAGAGCTATCTAAAGAAATAGCATCGGATTCAGTATTTGTTATAGTATTATTTGTTATATTTGTATCAACAGCTTCACCAATGTAAATTCCGTTATTAGTTCTATCTATTATGTTATTTGTAATTTTAACGAGTTTAGTGTAATCTATATTGATTCCACAGTTTTCATTATTTTTTATAATATTGTTTTTAATAGTTCCATTATTAATATTACCCAAGTACATTGCGGTTCCACTATTGGTTATATTGTTGTTGTTGATAGTTAAATTAATGGAATCATCTGCAGATATGCCAGAATATTCATGATTTCTTATGAAATTATCAGTAATTATGGTATTATTAGAATCAGATAATGATATACCAGTGTCCCCATCGTTTTCAATTGTATTGTGTGAAATGGTAAGTTTATCTGAACTTCCAGATCTTATACCATAATAACCATTATTTTTTATTTTATTATTTTTTATTTTAGCATTCTTAACTTCATCTAAAACAATGCCGCTTTCTTTATTATCTTCTATATTGTTATTAGTTATGTCTATATTATTAGAAGAGAAAATGTCAACGCCATCATTATCATTATTTTTTATGTTATTGTTAGATATTTCAATATTGTTTGTTTCATCTATGGTCATTCCATTATTTGTATTATCAGTAATATTATTATTAGAAACATTATTATTATTACTACTGTCTATTCTAATTCCTTCATCATTATACTTAATATTGTTTTTAGTAATATTAGTATTATTAACTTCATCTAAAAAGATACCATAGCTACCCATATTAGATATGTTATTATTTGAAATTGAGAGATTTGAGGAAGAACTGATACTAATACCATTATTTTCTGCATTATTAATTTCATTGTTATCGATAGTTACATTATTAGAATCCCTTATGTCAATCATGTCAAAATTATTTAAAATATTATTTCCAATGATTTCAAGATTATTAATACTTTCAGCAATAACGCCTGTAAAGTATCCAGTAATAGTGAAACCTGTTATACTAACATTATCACTCAAAACATAAAAAGCGTACTCTGTAAAATCACTCAGCCCACTAAGAGTAACACCAATATCACAAGTTATATTAAGTGCTCGAGTAATATCTAGTGAAATACTATTATAAAAACCAGATCCTGTATTATTAAAATGTAAGCCAGTTAAATTAACACTTTCATCATTGATTAAATCTTGAATATCATCTACATTCCAACTTTCATTCACATAAAAAGTAGATGCAGAAGCTCCAGAAATGAAAAAGAAAAGGAAAAAAATACTCAAACAAAATAAAAATTTTTTAAAATACATCATATACACACCTTTTACTATTAATCCTAACTTTTCAAATTTTATTTAATATATGCATTTTACCATAATGATAAATATAACCTGCTTAATGATTCAGAAAACCATAGTCTATTACCTTTTTTCCAACTGTTAATAATTCCAAAAGAATTTCTTGAACTAGTAGTATCTAGCTTATATTTAATCGTATTTGAAATATATGCCTGTACCCAAACATGCCCACCTCTAGTTCTAGCAAATTGACAGTTTGCCCAATTTTCAAAATATGCAGGTATACCAACAGTTCTTAACATGCTAACTAATAAAATAGACTGATCTGCACAATTTGCATTTTCTCTGCCTTTCAAAGTTGTAATCCTATTAATAACTTTAACTGCTTTAAAATGACTACATTCATATCCTTTATATTTTACATTATTTCTAATCCACTCAAATATTGCTTTACCTTTACTAGAAGAATTAAGCTCACCTTTAACATTACTACTTATAATTTTTTTAACTAAAGTTTTAATGTCAGAATGGTTAACCTGACAACGACTATCCTTGTAAGATAAATATTTATTTAATTTACTATCAAATTTCTCCCCAATAAGCAAAATATCACTAGACGATTTCTCAGAAAATTTGATGTATTTTTTAGAAATTGCACCACTCTTATTCACAGTTACATCATAACTATATTGTATGTAGGGATTATATGCCTTATCATTACCTATTTTCAAATTCCAATAGCAAATATACTTTGAATCTATACTTACGATATTATAATTAGTATTCTTGTAGTAATCAGTTACCTTATCTATGTCAGTTTTGTTTGTTTTAAGAGAAGGTCCTGGTTTAGGATTATTAGTATTATTATTTTTTGGAGTTGATCCTACAGTAACAGATTTAGAAGTTTTGAATGTTTTGCCAGTTAGAGAATAACTTGCAGTTATCTTAATTTTGTATGATTTTGATTTTTTAACTGTCTTGAATTTATATGTTGCTATTCCATTTTTGTCTGATTTTAAATTAAGTTTTTTAGTATTTATTTTTAATTTAATGCTTTTATTAGGCATTTTATTATTTATTACGGGTAGTTTATTGTTAATACGTACAGTATTTGTTTTACTATAGTATTTGTTTTACTATATATTGAATTTTCTATATTATCTCCTTTTAGGACATAAGTTTTAATTGTTAATTTTTTACCTTGGCCTACTGAAGCAGGGGTTGATAATCCAACACCTATTAATTTAGCTACATTAGAAGCTAAAGAAACTTTAGATAATCTTAAGGTTGCTGTGTTGAATATCCCACTTCCATAAGTAGCTATGTTACTTTTTATACTTCCTCCAGTCATATTTAATGTACTTTTAGAATAGATTCCTCCACCATCAGAAGAGGCTTTATTTTTTGTCAGTGCAACAGAAGATAATGTTGTAGGCCTTGATGTATATATTGCGCCTCCGTATTTAGCAGAATTTTCATTAAATTTAGAACTAACAATATTTGCTGAGCTTCCATTTATGTACAAAGCCCCTCCATCATTTGTAGCTTTATTACTTTTAAGAGTAGAAGAAGATATTCTTAAAGAACCATTAGAATAAATACCAGCACCGGATTTAGCAGTATTACTCGTGAATTTAGAACTAGAAATTATAGTATTGCCAACATTAGTATAAATTCCTCCACCTTGGTTTGTTGCTTTATTGTTTTGAATTGTAGAAGAGTTTATAGTCAAAGTTCTGTTTGAATATATTCCTCCTCCTTGATTAGCATTGTTATTAGAAAAAGTAGAAGATTTGATGGTTAAATTTGTTGAAGCGTTTCCTCCACTGTATATTGCTCCACCATGAAGCTTAGCGATGTTGTTTGCAAAGTTGGAACCAGTGATATTTATTTCTGATGATTGGATACGAATAGCTCCACCTTCACTAGTTCTAGCAGTGTTGTTAGTAAATTGACAGTTTTCAATGGCAAGTTTACTGCCAATTATTCTTATGGCACCGCCATTTTCTGCATAGTTGCTAGTGAAATTAGAATTAGATATTTTATGACCTATAGTTCCAGAAGCAAAGTTAATGGCTCCTCCAACATCATTAGCACTATTGCTCCCAAAATAGCAAGTTGATATGGTTGTATAGTTAGCATGGATGTCGATTGCTCCGCCTTCTACCCAGTCATCCTCTCCAGGTACATTTGCAGCGTTAGATATGAATCTAGAATTAGTTATCGTTGAATGTTCAGCATTAGAACTCAAGAAAATACCTGCACCGGATTCGCCTTTATTGTTTCTAAAAATACAGTCATCGACGGTAATTTTGCTTCTCGTTGCAATTGCTGCACCAGATCCTGCTCCAGGATAACCATTGATAAAAATTATTCTTTTAAAGGTAACAATAGAGTCAAAGTCTACTAAAACTATTCTACTTTTACTATCACCATCTAAAGTAGCGTATTTACCAGAAGGACCTTGAATAGTCAAATTCTTATCGATTCTAATATAATTCCCATCACTTGTATAAGTCGTATTTTCTAAAGTAATAACAGAATTAGAAGAAGCTGAATTGACATCATCCTGCACATTAGAAAAACTAGCACTATATACACACGAAGATACTGCAAAAGTCAAAACAAAAAATAAACAAACATATAAAATACCTATTAATATTTTTTTTACATTTATCATCATTCATATAACCAGTTTAATGAAATCAGAAAAATAATACTAAAAGTCATGAAAAATAATACTAACTAGTATTAAATATATACTATCAAAGTAATACTTTGATTAATATAATTCCTAAAATCATTAATACCTATGTATTATTTTAAATATTTACCACTCACTATATTTAAATGTTACTATTATATGAAGGGTGTAAACTTTCGTGGAGTTTTTTTATTTTTTTGTTTAGATTGGGGGTTTTTCCATGTGAAGTGCTAGATATTCTAGTAATCCTTCGTTTGTTTTGAATTTGTGTGTTGTTTCTAATTTTTGTG
>NZ_LWMW01000152.1 GCF_001639285.1 Methanobrevibacter cuticularis
GATCTAAACGATTATCTGATAAATCAGCATCCTTATTCTTATTTTTATAATCCAAATAGATATAACCACCATAATAAGTTGTTTCATAATATCTATATTTAAGCTTATTAATTATCCTTTTAGGTATAAGCACTTTAGTTGATTTTCCTTTTTTTAATGCAGGAACTTTAATCTTATATACAGTCCTATCATAATTATCTATTTTAATATAACAAGCTAACGAAGACTTAGTCCCAACATTTTTAACAGATAAAATATGCCCTTTACTACTTTTTCCAACATCAATTAAAGCTAAGTCCCTATAAGACTCCTTATTATTTTTTACTATATTCTTTTTACCACTTGTAATAATTTTATAATTACTAACTACTTTATTACTAATAATTTTATTTTTATTCTCCCCAATTACAATATTTTTCCTAAATTTATTATAAATAACTTTATTTTTTCCACCATAGATGAATGATTCTTGGAAAATATTATTACTATTAATAATATTCTTAATCCCATAAACCCATATTGAACCCTTTATAATATTACTATTAATAACATTACTACCTCCAAACACAGATAAATGCCCTCTTATAGTATTTTTAGAAATAATATTAGACTTACCTCCACGAAAATCTCCATTTACAATGAAACCACTCACTTTTGTATTTTTAGAAATTAAAATATCTTTAACAGTCACCTTTCCAATAGTTTTAAGCGTGATATCTTTATTAACATTTAAATCTAAATTATATTTCCCGGCCTTAAATATTACAGTATCTCCATTAGCTAAAGGAGAAGGGTTTTCCCAATCTTCATCACTCAAAAAAGCATCTATACTGGAAGTACTATTACTAGTACTTATAGTATAAGTAGCTGCACTAATACCATTGATAAAGACTAGTATTATTAATAAAGTAAAAATCAATGCTAAGAAATAATTTATTCTTTTCATATTAACTCCCTCCAAAATATACTAATAAAAAAGATATCAGGAAAAAATAAAGAGGATTGTGATAATAATACAACCCAATTTTTACTTATCTCCTACATCAAAAAAATTAGCTATTTGTTTTTCTTAAAGCTGTTTTTTGAATACACAGTATGTATTGCTTTATTTAACTTTGTTCCAAATTTATTTTTACTTATTTTATTCTTAACCCCTAAAACTTTTATTTGATGATATTTATTTGACTTAATTGTGTTTTTAGTGATTATATTTTTATTTCCAATTATTTTAAGTCCATGGTCACCATTACAGTTTATTGTGTTTTGTTTTACTTTATTATTATGTCCAATCAATTGAACTCCAAATTTTTTGTTTCTATGTAAAGTATTTGCAAATAAAGTATTTTTTCTTCCTGTTATATAAATTCCATAAGTTTTAGATTTTATTTTAAGATTTTGCAATACATTTTCATGACCAATAACATAAACACCCTTTTTAGCAGATATAGTAGTTGAATAAATTCCACCATTAATAGCATTACCATTACCTTTGACTATAATACCATAATTAGTAGCTTTAAACTTATTCAAGACTAAGGCATTCTTATTACCTTTTATGTTAATACCATTTTTTGAATTAACAGAATTTCTCTTTAAAACATTATTATTACCTTTTAAAAGAACCCCATAATACCTAGACTTAATATTATTCTTCTCCAATAAATTATATTTACCATCTAGATAAACACCATATTTAGCATTGCTAACAGTGTTATTTTTAATATTATTAAAGTTTGATTTCACTCTAATACCATAACTACCACTGTCCAAGATCTTATTACTTGTTATGTTATTATAACCAAAGGAAAAGATATCTATACCAACAAATTTAGAATTTTTAATAACATTAAACTTGAGATTATTCTCTTCAGCATTAATATAAATCCCAACATAATTATTATTCATATTATTACCAAAAAGAAGATTACCATAACCATTAACAGAAATACCATACCTTTTAGAACCATTAATCACATTATAATAAAACTCATTATTAACACCATAAACAGAAATAGCCTCACCACAATTTAAAAAAATATTACGAGTAATATCATTCTTCTCACCAGAAACATAAACACCAAAACCACAATTCCAGAAATAATTACCAGTAACAAGAACACTATCAGAATCAGTAAACAGACCATAACCACAATTAACAAACATACTGTTCACAATACCAACATTTTCAGATGATAGTATGACAATGGCCATATCTTTAACATTAGTAAAATTGTCATCCTCAGATCCGAATCCAGTTACATTCACAAAATAAAAAGCATCACCCATTATATTTTTAAAAATATTACGACTTGTGGAAATAGCTTCTGATGAATATGATACTATAGCTTGAGATTTGATATTTGTGAAATTATTATCAAAACAAAATAATCCAATCAGCTTGTTCATTATAATAGCTGTATCCAAATCAGCAAAAGAATTATAAAATATGTGCAAATCTTGTGATAATTCAATCGAAATGCCTACAGAAGAATTTTTAAGATTATTACCTACTAATTCTAATAATTTACAATTAATTAAGTATATAGCATCTAATCCATTATTTTCTACAATATTATGATTAACAAAATTTTGCCTTGGTGTGAAATACATCATTGGCATATTTATTAAATCTACATATATTCCAATCCCGGCATTATTTCTTAAAGTATTATTGTTTATTGTTACAAGTGTAGCATTTCCTATGTATAAAGCATTACCATTATTATGTTCTAAGAGATTACCAATCATCTCAACACTATCTATACTTGGAGCATAAAAACCATTAGTATTATTGCTTATAGTATTATTAATAACAGAAGCAGAACTCCAGATATCAACACCTAACAAATAAACACCATCGTCTTCATTATTACAGATAGAATTATTGATTAGGTTAAATTGCAATATATTAGAAAAATAACATCCAAAACCAAGATTATCAGATATACTATTGTTAAAAATGTCTAAAATATTGGCATCATCTGCATGTACTCCTGTTTCTTGATTATTAATTATTTTATTGCCTGTAATGTTTAAATATGTTGAAGTATCTGAATAAATCCCTGATCTAAAATTAGCAGAAATAGTATTATTTTTAATCAATACATCATTAGAATTTTCCAAATAAACCCCAAACATAGAGTTATTAGTAATATCATTAGTTTCAAGACTTAGATTAATAGGATTATTAGTATAAACTCCAGATCCAAAATTATAGCTAATATCATTATTTTTAATAATCATATTTTTAGAATCAGAAGAATATAAACCATTATCTTTATTGTTTTTAATTTTATTATTTGATATTTTTATATTATTTCCTTCAGAAACAGAAATCCCCGAAGCTTTATTACCTTCCACCTTATTATCATCAATATCCATCTCATTAGATGAATATATATTTATAGCATCATTCTCACTATTTTTAATTTCATTTTTCTTAATATTCACATTCTTAGAGTTAATAATACGGATACCTGCATCTTTATTATCATCTAATGTATTATTTTCTATTTTAACCTCATTAGAAGTGTCAATGTAAATCCCATTACCTTCAGTTCCAATAATATTATTTTTAATAATTGTATCATTGGATTCACTTATATAAACACCACTAGTACTATTAGACAAATTATTGCCCGATATATCAACATTTGAAGATTTATAAACACCAATTGCACTTCCACTACTATTTAAAGTATTATTAATTATTTCAATATTCTTAGAATCAGTTATAACAATAGAATCTTCAATATTTTTAAATGTATTATTAATAATGTTTAAATTATTGACTTCATCACCAACAACACCAGATAAATAGTTCATAAAAGTGAAACCTTTAATAGTAACATTATCATTTGTAACAAAGAATCCATAATCAGAACTTGAAATACCTGAACCATTAAGAATAACACCCAGATCACAAGTCAAATTAACAGATTTAGAAATAGTAAGCATTATACTATCATAAACACTACTACTACCATTAAAATGCAAAGTAGTGATATCATTAGAATTATATAGTAAATCTTGTATCATATCACTAGTCCAAGTATTATTAACAGTATAAGTCGTAGCATTAACACTAGACAAAGAAATGAAGATTCCAAACACAAGACATACAATTAAATATTTTTCAATTTTCATTATTAAACACCTTAATTTAAACACTTAATTATTTTTTTATGATGGAAGATAGATAATTTCCTCTGTTCCATCAACATAATGACAAATATAGATACCATCAGGAAGTTCAATAAGATGTGCTCCAATAGGGAAATAATATATTTGCCCATCTGGAAGTTGATAAATCCATGGATCAGAGATATGGGTAGTGTATCTTGTCCCATCGGGATAAAAAATATATTTAAAACCATCAGGAGTATCAATATACTGAGTATTATTATAGAGAGTAATATTCCTTCCATCAGAAACAAAAAAATTAGTTGTTCCATTAACATGATAATAAATCTCAGTTCCAACAGGCAAATATGAATAACCCTTAGACATATATGCAATACTATTCTCATCTATATCATAAAAAGAATTAAAAGATTTATTAATAATATTATAACAATAAAAGAACCAATGTTTAACCCAAGATCCAGGATTAGAAGCGTTTTCAGTATATGCCATGATAAAAGAACTATTTAAAACTAAATTCTTCATTTTAATATGAGCACTCAAAGAAGAACTTAATATTTGGTATGCTTGGTTTGAAGAAGTAATTTTAGAGTTAGTAAGCTTAAAAAAGAGTTCAATAGCAACAGAAACATTTGTTTTTGTGACATTATAGTCATTATGGGAACTATTCAGATAATGATTACAAATCAGATCCCAAGCTTCCCAAGCATTATCATGAGTAATATAAAAACCATTAGTAAGAGGTTGAGGATATTTTAGATTATTTGATTGATTAATGCTAATAATCTGATTGGTATTTATAGCTCCATCTACATTAATCCATGCTCCATTAATATATATTTGATCATATACATGTCCTAAATGAGGGTTTTTAAGAGGAAATTCAATAGATTCAAAATAAGCTATAGCCTTATATTTGACAGGAATTCCAGATGCTCGACATAAGGCAGCTATTAAATTAGAAAATCCAACACAATTAGCAACATATCTTCCATTAACTTTATGACTATTGTTTAAAACACCCATTGCAGAATAATTAGCATCTTCTACATAATCAACATATTTTTGAACCCATTTATAAATAGCATTAGCTTTACCATAATAATCATTACTTGCATAATTTTTAGTAATATTCTTTGCTAATTCTTTAATATAAGGGTCATTAACTTCGCATTTAGTAGAATTTTGTAGATATTTGTTTGGTAAATAAGTGTAGTTTTCTTTTGTCTTAGTTGTATTAATCAATAAAAAGTATTTGTTTTTAGCTGATGATTTGAGTCCTGTTACCTGAAAAGACTCATTAACGACTACTGTTCTAATACCATTGCTATATGTTGTTTTAGTGGTTTTAGGAACTACATAATTAACATACTTCCCTTTTAGTGTTGTAGTGTTTTGTTTTGAAGTAGTCCATCTAAGACCTGCTGGTCTTTGATCAATAGTAGTAGAGTTAGCAACTCCAAACCATTGCATTTTCCCATCTTTATAATCATATGCTTCTTTAAAGGTTCTATCCTTATTTTTAGTAGTAACACCTTTTACATATTTATCAGCTGTAGCTTTTTTAATACTATTAACTTTCAATGCTTTAATCTTTTTAGCATTTTTATAAGCTGTATTTAATGATTTTAGGATCTTATTTTTA
Organism: Methanobrevibacter cuticularis; assembly: GCF_001639285.1. GTDB lineage: Archaea > Methanobacteriota > Methanobacteria > Methanobacteriales > Methanobacteriaceae > Methanobaculum > Methanobaculum cuticulare. The sequence continues at coordinate 5,789 of NZ_LWMW01000152.1, forward strand.
TTTGATCCTTTATACTTCTTTTTAACATTATTAATATTAGTTTTAATTTTCGTAAGTAGTTTATTTTTATCATATTGAGAAATATATTTTTTATTCGTATTCAGTTTTTTAGCCTTATTAATATCAGTGTTAAGATTTTTCAAGTTTTTAGTCACAGTTTTGTATGATAAAGCTTTAGATGCAATTATTGTAGTTCCTGGTTGTGAAAACGTAGCTTTTATAACAGAACTTGAGATACTTAAATTTTGTGAAATCTGTATATTGAAAGTAGCTATTCCATCAG
>NZ_LWMW01000153.1 GCF_001639285.1 Methanobrevibacter cuticularis
TTTCAATATTGAATGAATTTTAACTTTTTATTTTAAAAGAATTTTTTATTTTTATAAAGTTAAAAAATCTCTGATTTTTTTTATTTTAAAAAATATTTATTTTAATTAAAATTAAAAATATTAAATTTTTCCCAAAAATAATGTTTTCACACTATATTATAATTTATTACATTTATTACTATTTTTTATTAATATAAAAGAATAAAAATATTGTTAAAAAATAAAAAGAACAAAAAAAATCTTTTTAAAGCAGTTAACTACAAAATTAATAATAGCTATTAATAAATTAATAACTAAAATGTAAATTAAAATTTATTGTAATGTGTTCATCACCTTATAAATTAAAATTTGTAGTAGGTTTCTACTTCTAAATCACTAGGAATTTCAGTTGGATATTCTTCAGTAATGCATCCTAAACATAATTCATCACCAGGAATGCCAATAGAATCAATAAGTGAATCTAAACTAATATATCCAAGTGAATCAACACCTAAATTCTCTTTAATTTCATCTAAAGTATTATTTGCAGCTAAAAGCTCATCTTTAGAAGCCATAGCCACACCATAATAGCAAGGAGCTATTACTGGAGGACAACCAATCATTAAATGGATTTCTTTTGCTCCAGCTTCTCTTAATATTTCAATTAAAGATTCTGAGGTAGTTCCACGAACTATACTATCATCAATTAACACAATTTTTTTTCCTTCAAGCTCTGAAACTAATGGATTCATCTTTAACTTAACTGCTAATTCCCGCTCTTCTTGAGTTGGCATGATAAAGGTTCTTCCAACATATCTATTTTTAATCAATCCCTCACCATAAGGAATTCCAGAAGCTCTAGAATAACCAATAGCTGCAGGAATTGAGGAATCTGGAACTGGCATTATAACATCAGCATCAACTGGAAACTCTTTATAAAGAGCTTCTCCAATCTTTAATCTAGATTGATAAACATTTTTACCATCAATTACACTATCAGGTCTTGCAAAATAAACATATTCAAACATGCAGTGTGCTTTTGGAGTAGAGCTAGCTTTTTCAAGGATATGGCTTTGGATTTCATTGTTGTTGAAATAAACTATTTCCCCAGGTTCAATATCTCTGATGAAATTAGCTCCAATAACATCAAAAGCAACAGTTTCAGAAGCTACAATATATAAATCATCCATCTCAGCAATAGCTAATGGTTTCATTCCAGCAGGATCTCTAACGACATACAAATCATCATCAACTAAAATTACCAAAGAATAAGAACCAACAATTATTTTAGAAATATTTTCAAGAATTTGAATTATATCATGAGTTTTAGCATACTCTCTTTTAATTAAATAGCATAAAATTTCAGAATCTGTGTCAGATACAAATTCATAACCTTCAGCAATAAGTTCCTTTCGAAGCTTTGCAGAGTTTATAATATCCCCATTATGTGCAATAGCTATAAAACGATCATTAAAATTAGTTACAAATGGTTGTGAATTTTCTAGTTTTGATTTACCTGTAGTTGAGTATCTTACATGACCAATACCCATATTACCATTTAGTTCATTAATTTTATTATCTTTAAAGACATCTACTAACAAACCCATACCACAATAATGATTTAAGCCATTGCGATCATTATATGTAGCTATACCTGCTGATTCTTGGCCCCTATGCTGTAAAGCATGTAAACCATAATAAATAGAAGACGAAATATCTTTAGAGGGATCTTTAGACTGGATCCCCACAATCCCACACTTATCCTTCAACCTATAATCTCCATAACTTATTGTAATCAAGTTAAAATAAGTATTAATATTAATAACAAACTATAATTTCTACATCCTATTATAAAAATTATAACAATATATTATTTAAATTTCATAGTATAAATATTCTTATTATTGAATATAATCATCATCATAAATAAAAGAATATTAACAAAATTAAGCTTATTCTATAAAATCATTCCCAGAAGTTCTGAAAATCATTTGGGATATCATAACCAGCATCATCATCTTCCCCATCCTCAGAATAACCATTTTTATATCGCCTATTAGAATATTTAGATGTATTTTGATTTTTATGAATCTCATCAGAACCATCTCCATTAGATTCAGTTGGATTAAAATTAGAATTCATATTTCTATCTAGATTAGAATTATATCTAGAGCCATGATTAGAAAATTCTTCTTCTAAGTCTTCTTGATTATCTTCTACAAAAATAAGAGCAGTTCTAACAATTTTAATCCACTCAATAGCTTCTTCTCTAGAATTAGCACCAATCCAACCTTGACCAATAACGATGTTTTCTGGTTTAAATTTATCAGTAGCGATTACAATTTTATCTTCTTCTTTTAAAGGTTCATTAAAAACTTCTTCCCAAAGATTACTCAATGGAAAAATCTCAAGTAGATTTTTCATATGAATATTTGAAAACCTATCTTTAAAATCAGAAAAATCAAGCTTTATTTCATCAATATGATTTTGAAGTGTTTTGATCTCCCCAAGAAGATTCTTATTTTCTTCCCTTAAATCTTGAGCTTCAGCTATTATCACATCATTTTCCATGGATAGTTTATCATTATTACTCAATAAATCTTCGTATTCAAGATTAGCTTTGATTAAATCAGCTTTTATGTGATTCACATCAGAAATATTAAATATAGAATCAAGACCTGCTCGAATTATTGAATTTTTAATTTCTTCTTCAATGATTTTCATATCTGTAATTTCAAGGTCTCGAGATTTTGGGAATTTAAGAAACTCAACATAATTGATTTCAGATTTAAGAGCATTAAAGAATTTAGAGAATATATTTTTTCCATTTTCATTATAGTTACTAGCTATTAATACAATATCCGCTCCTTGAACTGCATTTTTAGCTATTTCAATGTTATTAGTTGTGATTATAGATGAAATTGCAATTTTGAAATCATCACCCATTTCAAAGTTTTTAATAGCTTTAGATAGAAATTCAGAATTTCTAGCATCACCGACAATGATTCGTACATCCACAGGTTTAGTAATATTTACAATGTTATTGTTAGAATCATTGTATTTATGAGAATCATTCTCACCATATTGATTATTAGATCCATTAGAAGAATTGTGAAGGTTTTTATCAATGTTATGATCATTATTACTATTTTCATGACTTTTGTTTTTATTATTAGTATTATTAATATTAGAAAAATTGTCAATATTCTCATGATTTAAATTATTATATTCATGGAAATTATAATCAAAATCGTTATATTTATTATTATTATTATTATTATCATAATTCAAATTATCATACCTCATATTTGGTATCAATATAATTCAATGGACAATTCAGTTATTAGTCAAATAGACACTTTAGTTATTGATCATTATTAATATCGAGATTAATATTATATTAGGTGTACTAAATTATAAAACTAATGATGAATAGGGAATTATAAACCATTGAATTTAAACCTTCAAATTATTAAGTTTCTCTTTAATATTATATTTCTATTATTATAATATTAAAAATTATATTTCCCTTCTTAATAATCATGACAATATATTAGTTACTTTAAGGTCTTTTTATAGTTATGAATTTTTGTAATAATATTAATAAATAGAATTAATTATTGAAATATAAAAATAAAAGAAAAAAAGAAATAAAATAAAAAGATGTAAAGATAAATAATATTTTCAACTTATTAATAAATAACTTCTCATTTTCGCTTAAAATTTAAATAAGATAAAAAAGTAACCTAATTAGTACATTTTTTGGGAAGAAAGGGGTGAGTTAAAATGAAAGCAAGTGATTTAATAGGTAAAGATGTTATTGATGGAGAAGGTAATACTTTAGGTAAAGTTGAAAATCTTGTAATCGATGAATATAGTGGTGTTATTAAAGGAATTGATGTAAAAGAAAAACCAAACTTGATATCATCAGAAGTTAATCCCATCATTTTTAGGAAAATAAACAATATAACCAACATTATTAAACTAAAACCTGAAATAATTTAATTTTTCTTAAAATCAACACCGAAAATAAGGAGAATTGATGAAAAATGTTCGGTTTTAATTCATTTTTAATTTTCTGGATTATGTCCCGTATCATAATCCTAATAATTATAATAGGATACATTGGTTATACCCATTGTTATAAAGAATAAATTAACCTAAAATATAAACAATATTGCAAAGATTATAAAAAAGAAATATTTCAACTTACAAGATTTAAAAATAAAAAATTAAGAGATTTAAAAATAAAAAAAGAAATATTCAACTTACAACATTTAAAAATAAAAAATAGCTAAAATGAAATTTATTTAATAAAAAAAATATTCAACTTAAAAAATTTAAAAATAAAAAAAATAGCTAAAATGAAATTTATTTAATAAAAAAATATTCAACTTAAAAAATTTAAAAATAAAAAAAATAGATAAAATGAATATTTATTTAATAAAAAAAGAAAAAAATAAGTTGTCTTATTTTAATCTTTGACCAGTAATCTTTTTATTCTGCCAACTGTATCTTCTAATCTTTTTAGATTTACCAAATCCACAAGAAGCACATATTTTTTTACGAAGATGGTAAGTATTTCTTCCACATCTTCTACATCTTATATGGGTTTTTTTATTCTTTTTACCCATTGAAGGTGTTCCTTTCATTATTATCCTCCCCTCGGTTAAATTATTATGTTAGAAATTTTGAAATATTTAGCTGATAAACTCAAAAACAGATAGCTATGGCTATTGTTCAATTAAAGCTTAAATAAATAATTATCTACAAAATAGTATAATCATTAATATTTATATTTTAATAGCTATTTTAGTAATAGCTATATAGTAATTAATAAGTTACTTTTTAAATAGTAGTTAATAAAACTACTGTTTTAAATATAACTCATTAACATTAAATAAAAGATAGTTTTCAGCCTAAAGTTAATAGCATGATATATAAATAATGTATATTAGCTAAATAAATAGCTAATAATTTTATTTATGGAGATATATAAACTATATTGTCTCCTCTAATAAGGACAGTTCCAAGTCTTCTTGTAACTTCTCCTTTGTCTAATTCTTCAGCATCATTAAGAACTAAGTTCATATGTAAATCAAAGCTCTTTAATATCCCTCGAAATTCACGATCTCCTTTAAGTTTTATTAAAACTGGAGAATTTGTTGCTTTGCCTAATGCATCAAGTGGTCTTTGAACATATTGTTGTCCGCTCACGATTATCACCTATTACTATAATACATTTGTTAAATTCATATTTAAATGTAACTATTAAAATTATTTATTTAAGTTCAAATTTTTAATTTTAATAATTTTTTATTATGTAATTCAAATCTTATTGATATATAATTCATATTAGGACCTTATCTCATATAAACATGTTGATTGATACAATTTATTTATCACCTAATTTTTCCAAATCATAGAAATGTTTACAATGAAATTTTTAGAATTTTAGGAACAAATAGATAATTAAATTAACTAAAATTTAAATTTAAAATAAATATATTAATAATTAATAATTAAATAAAGAACTAATTTTATGTTAACCTATTAGAAATACTCTAAAAAAGAGTAGATATATTTAAATAAATTATAAACTTGTTTATATTAAGAAATATATAATATATATTAAAAATTATGAG
>NZ_LWMW01000154.1 GCF_001639285.1 Methanobrevibacter cuticularis
TGTTAAGACAATTTAATTTTTTCTATAATTTTATTAATATAGATTTTATAGAGTAAGATTAAATAAAAGGCTTAAGATTGAATTAAGAAGATAAAATACTTTTTAATAATTTTGTTGAAAAATATAAATAAATTAATATTTAAATTGTCATGACACTAGCAATTATATATTTAAATAATTTAACTGGAGTTAATATGAATTTAAATTCAAAAATATTTTTAGCAGGACATAGAGGTTTAGCAGGTTCTGCAATATTACGAAAATTATTAGAGAAAGGATATGATAATATTATCACAAGAAATTCATTAGAATTAGACCTGAGAAATCAGTTCAATGTCAATGAATTTTTTAAAAATGAAGATATTGATTGTGTTATTTTAGCAGCTGCAAAAGTAGGAGGCATAAATGCAAATATGAACAATTTATCTGGTTTTCTAGTGGACAACTTATTAATTCAAACTAACGTTATTAAAGCAGCACATGATAATAATGTAAAAAAGCTTGTATTCTTAGGAAGTTCTTGTATATACCCTAAAGACTCTAAACAACCACTTAAAGAAGATTATTTGCTTACTGGTCTTCTAGAGCCTACTAACGAAGGATATGCAATTGCAAAAATAGCTGGGTTAAAATTATGTGAGTATTATAATAATGAATATGGAAAAGATTTTATTACTGTTGTTCCCCCTAATCTATATGGAATGAATGATAATTTCAATCCTGATTCATCACATGTTATAGCAGGTATATTAAATAGAATGCACAATGCTAAAATTAATAATCTTCCAAGTGTTAAAATTTGGGGATCTGGAAATCAGTTTAGAGAATTTATGCATGTTGATGATATGGCTGATGCAGTAGTATTTCTATTAGAAAGATATAGTAATAGTGAGTTTATTAATATTGGTACTGGTGAAGATATAACTATAAAAGATTTAGCAAACTTAATCAAAAAAGTTATAGGTTTTAAAGGAGAATTAATCTTCGATTCATCAAAACCAGATGGCATGTATCGTAAGGTACTTGATGTTAGCAAAATAAGTAAATTCGGATGGAAATATCAAATTTCTCTAAAACAAGGTTTAATTGAAACGTATAACTGGTTTTTAGAAGAATTTGATTCTGAAAAAAAATAGACTATATGAATTCTTTAATTCATATAGATTGAATTAATAATAAATAAAGGAGATACTAATTATGATAATCCAAGTTGGAGATTTAAAAATTGGGGATTATGAAAAGAAAGTTATTAATGAAATTTTAGATTCAGGTCGTATTTCTGAAGGAATAAATGTAAAAAGTTTTGAGATTGAATGGGCTAAATTTATTGGAACTGATTATTCACTTACCACTAGTTCTGGTACAGCCGCTCTTATTACTGGATTGAGTTCCTTAAAATATTTAAAAGATACTAACATTAGTAACAACTCAAAAGTTATTACCACGCCACTTACATATATTTCTACAATTAATGCCATTAGTTTAAGTAATTTTGATCCTATTTTTGTAGATATAGATATGGATACATTAGGAATCACTGCTAAAAATATTGAAGATCATCTTGAAACTGTTGAAGACATTACAAATTATTCTTTAATTCTTCCAGTTCATTTAATGGGATTTTCAGTAGATATGAATAAAATTAATAAAATAGCTAAAAAGTATGGGTTGAATGTAGTTGAAGATTCAGCACAAGCTCATGGGACTGAATATAAAAATAAAAAAACAGGAAGTATGTCTTTATTTTCTATATTTTCATTTTATATTGCACACAATATTCAAGTTGGAGAAATGGGTGCTATTAATACAAACAATAAAGAACTTATGGAAATTTGTAGAAAAATGAAGTCAAATGGGAGGATGTGCTCCTGTGCAATATGTACTAGAAACACAGGGTCTTGTCCAGTTAAGTTTAAGGAGAATTTTAATAATAAAGATCCTAGATTTACTCATGATATTATTGGTTATAATTTTAAAACAATGGAATTTCAGGCAGCTTTAGCTCTTGCTCAATTGCGAAATGTTGATTCTATAATAAAACAACGAAATGAAAATGTAAAATATCTAAATGAAGGACTTAATGAATTTGAGAATATAATCAAATTACCTAATTATTCTTCAAAAACAAGTTATTTAGCATATCCAATTATAGTTAGTAAGCCTGAAATTATTTCTAGAGAAAAGATTAGGAAAAAATTAGAAAATAAAGGAATAGAAACTCGTCCATTATTCGGATCTATTCCGACACAACAGCCCGCATATTCTCATTTAAAAAATGAATATTCTAATAAATTACCTAATGCTGATTTTGTAGGCAAAAATGGATTTTACATTGGATGTCATCAATATTTAGGAACAGAAGAGCTAGATTATATAATTAAAACATTCAAAGAACTATTTCATTAATTAACTAATAGCTATCTAATTTTCTACTAGGGCTAAATATTCTATAACAATGGAATTAGTATTTCCATTTTCCAATATTAAACTATTTAAAGAAATATGTTTATCAATATATATGTATTTTTCAGTTATACCCTTTTTAATTCCAATATAGATCGGATTTGTTTTATCGTTAATAAGCTTTATTACAGTTTTATCTGAACTTTGTATAACTAACTTAAGAATAAAATCATTTTGAGAAAACTGGATATTATCATTAAATAAATAAATCAATTTTAATTTTTTCTTTTTTAATATAATTAATTTATTATCATTATTAGATTCAACAGCCTTATCAGTTCCAAATACAATGTTATCAGAGTTTTCCTTAAATAACATGTGGTAGCTATTAATATTAAGTTTAATCCAATGATCAGATGCTGGATTCTTAATTGTCTCTGAATTAAACCAAGGATCAGGTGCAATTACGATTTTATTCTCATTTTGACTGAGCCATGCTCCCCACCAATGAAAAGTAGAGTTAGCTATAATAAAATGTTTACAATTACTCATTAACCTTAAATCTTCGTAATCTTTATCAACATCATTATGAGATACATAAACTGAGGGATAATTCAGCTTAACATTGTCTTTGACCCATTCTGGATCATCTGAAAAAATATAAAATGTAGGATTTTCCACTTTTTTGATAATTTCTTCAATTGCTTTATTATAATAATCCATTGTGCAAATACCAACCTGTGCTTTCCAAAATGGACTTAAATAATCTCCTCTACGGATACAAAGTGCAACTGAATTAATAGAAGATATTTCTTTAATTAATTTTTTATTGTCTCTACTAGGAGGAGTAATAATTTTAAAATCATTTCTAATTATATCAGAATTATGTGAAAAATATCGTTCATCTTGAAAATTCCCTCTAAGAAATATTTTTCCTTTTAAATTTAGTATTTCAGGATTATAATAAGTGAATTTAGTAAATATATTTCCTTCATTAATATAATTTAAATTTGAATTAAATTTGCTTTCAAGAGTTTTTGTAATGAATTTTAAGGAAGATGAAAATTTTTCTTTAATATTGAAATGTTGTAGATTGAATCTTACATGTTTTGGAGTTTTAGATACAAAACTAGGTAAAAAATCATACTGATATAAGTTCATATAAAAGTCAGTATTTAAATCCTCTGCTAAAGACCTTGCTATTGCATATTGAAACATTTGATTACCAGTTCCACCACCAATTCCGACAGTTATAATCTTTATCACCATTCATCTTTTTAATATGAAAACATTACAAAATAATTTATCTAAATCATTTTTAATACTTTATTTAAAACATCTTTATTCATAATTATTATTTCATATAATATTTATATTTATATAAATATCTATATTATTAAGAGATCATACCATCTCAAAACATTATATATACTATAATAAAAAAAGTTTATCAATTAATTTAGCATCTGTGGTTATCATCACAGATTTATTATTTATATTCTGAAACATTACAGTATTTAAAAGAATATTGATTTATTAAAAAATATCTTATTCATTTTCGTTTAAAACTTGATTTTACTCCTAATCTAGCTATTTTTAAAGGAGGTAATTTTTCATTATTTTTTAAGATCTGAAAGAATACTATGTTTGAATTTTAATGTGACTATTTCAGTCGGAGAGGTTCAACCTCTCCTTATTATTCCATCTACCTTGTCAAAATCTTTATCAAATGATACAATTTCCTGTATCCCAATTTCTTTCATTATTTCTACACTTAATGAATCTGCTAAAGATAGTGTCCCATCATACTTTAATAGTGTGTTTATTGATTTTGTATAAAGCTCTCTATCCACTTCATATATTTGATAATTATCAAGTATATGATAATACAAGTTTTTACTTTCTTTTGCACCTACTTTACTAGCTATTAGAGTTATTATTTCAGATATTATTAAATCAGTTATTATTTTTTCTTGATTATATACTTCATCAGATATTTTTACAGCTGCTTCATGCCATTGATCATTAGTAACATATAGACCTACTAAGAAATTTGTATCTACTAGTATCAAATCTCTTCTCCTCTTTCAATCTTTTTTTGTAGCTCAACACTATTAAATGGTTCTTTAGCTGTTGCTTTTCCAATTATGTCTTTTAATGTAGATTTTTTCCTAAATTCAAGTTCTGGTTTCCCATTTTCATTTATTATCCACTCAATTATATCATCTGGTTTAAGATCATATATTTTTCTTATTTCAGATGGTACAACAGTTTGATTATTTTCATACAGTTTTGTAGTTGGCATTATCCCTCACCTATGGATTACTATATTAACTATCATATTTAAAATTATCTATTAAAAATAAAACCATCCCTTAAATAATATTATACATGTTTTTTAATAGTTTTTTTCTATTTAGTGAGGAGAATACTTATTTTCTACAAAATTTTATTCTTAATACTATAGTCCTAGACATTTGATTTAAAAATAATATTAAATTTTTAATCATTAAAATTCTTTTATTTATAAAAATAATGATTAATATGAATATTTAAAAATATTATAATTTTGAGAAGTTTTGTCCAATGATATAGATAAAATAAATTTTTTTAATGTATAAGATTATGGGTAACATAAGACAAGGATTAATCAGGCTTTTCTAATTTCTAGTAATTTATTAGATTTTATCTCAATAAAAACTATTCTTGCTGTTTTTATGAAAAATTTAGTGAAATCATTGCCCCCTTTTGGTGAAATTCCTTTTAAATTTACAGGAAAAATACTGATATGGAAACATAATTAAATCTATTAACACCAATTAAAGTATAAACATTAAAAAAAAAAGCTTATCAAAGCAAAATTTCAATATAGCCTAGAGAAAAAAAAGAACATAGAAAGAAGTATACAACTATATCGCCAAAAAAACATCATAATATTCTAAAAAAGAAATCATGACATTAAA
>NZ_LWMW01000155.1 GCF_001639285.1 Methanobrevibacter cuticularis
ATTAACACTTATACCATCAGCTAAAACATTAAAAGCATAATCACAAACACCACCAACACTAGTCCCATTTAACAAAACACCAAAATCAGAAACAATATTAATAGACCTAGAAACATCCAAACTAATACCGCTATAAACCCCATTACCTGTTTTAGAAAAAACCAAATCACTAATACTCAAATTATTATTAATTAAATCCTGAATATCACCATTAGACCAAGACTCATCAACATAAAAAGTACTCGCACTAACATTAGATAAAGAAGAAACAAAACATAATAAAAACAAACCAATTGTAATATATTTATTAAATACAAGATTCATTAAAAATTCCTCCAAAATAACTACTAAAAAAGATATCAGGAAAAAATAAAGAGGATTGTGATAATAATACAACCCAATTTTTACTTATCTCCTACATCAAAAAAATTAGCTATTTGTTTTTTTTAAAGCTGTTTTTTGAATACACAGTATGTATTGCTTTATTTAACTTTGTTCCAAATTTATTTTTACTTATTTTATTCTTAACCCCTAAAACTTTTATTTGATGATATTTATTTGACTTAATTGTGTTTTTAGTGATTGTATTTTTATTTCCTATTATTTTAAGTCCATGGTCACCATTACGGTTTATTGTGTTTTGTTTTACTTTATTATTATGTCCAATCAATTGAACTCCAAATTTTTTGTTTCTATTTAACGTGTTTGCAAATAAAGTATTTTTTCTCCCTGTTACATAAATTCCATAAGCTTTAGATTTTATTTTAAGATTTTGCAACACATTTTCATGACCAATAACATAAACACCTTTTTTAGCAGATATAGTAGTTGAATAAGTTCCACCATTAATAGCATTACCACTACCTTTGACTATGATACCATAATTAGTAGCTTTAAACTTATTCAAGACTAAAGCATTCTTATTACCTTTTATATTAATACCATTTTTTGAATTAACAGAATTGCCCTTTAAAACATTATTATTACCTTTTAAAACAACCCCATAACAGCTAGACTTAATATTATTCTTCTCCAATAAATTATATTTACCATCTAGATAAACACCATATTTAGCATTGCTAACAGTGTTATTTTTAATATTATTAAAGTTTGATTTCACTCTAATACCATAACTACCACTATCCAAGACCTTATTACTTGTTATGTTATTATAACCAAAGGAAAAAATATCTATACCAACAAATTTAGAATTTTTAATAACATTAAACTTAAGACTATTCCCTTCAGCATTAACATAAACCCCAACATAATTATTATTCATCTTATTACCAAAAAGAAGATTACCATAACCATTAACAGAAATACCACACTTTTTAGAACCATTAATCACATTATAATAAAACTCATTATTAACACCATAAACAGAAATAGCCTCACCACAATTTAAAAAAACATTACGAGTAATATCATTCTTCTCACCAGAAACATAAACACCAAAACCACAATTCCAGAAATAATTACCAGTAGCAATAGCATTAGAATCAGTAAAAACACCATACTCACAATTAACAAACCTATTATCCCTGAGATCTGTATCTCCAGCAGAAGATAGCAAAACTAAAGCCATACCTTTAATATTAGAAAAATTATTATCATGCAGCATAGATCTAACAGAGTCTACAAAATAAAAAGAATCACTCCTTACATTAACAACATTAGAATAATGAAAACTACAATCTCTAATAAAATAAGCAGATACCGCCTGAGAATCAATATCAGAAAAATTATTATAGTAGAGAGTAGTGAAATTAACATTATTAAATATAATACCAGCACCCAAATCAACAAAAGAATTGTCAATTATAGCCACATTTGATGAAGTATCAAGAATAACACCAGTAGAACAATTCTTAATCTTATTATTCTTTACATCTAAAAGAAACCCATGAACAATATGAATAGCCTCTAAACCATTATCCCAAATAACATTACCAGAAACACTATAAACATGAGCATAAGGTGGATAAGCAATGAACTTACCAGGATTCCATAAATCTTCAAAAATTCCAATACCAGAATTATTCTTTAAAGTATTATTATCTACAGTAGCACCTAAGCAATTTGTTAAATAAATAGCATTTCCACGATTATTCTCAAACAGATTAGCAATCACATAAAAAAAGCCAATATTTGGAATAAATTGATTGCCAGATTCAGAAAATATTCCTCCACCATTATTATTAAGAATATTATCTAAAATATAAATATTAGCCAATTCATTGTTAGATGAAATATATATAGCTTCATTTTCATTATTACAAATGGAATTATTGACCAATCGAAAAATTTTATAAACATACTCTTGATCTTCATGTAGATATGCACCAAAACCAGTATTATTATTTATGATATTATTAAAAATATCCAAATTAGCTGAATAATAAGATATTAATCCTGATTCTTGGTTATTAATGATTTTATTTCCTGTGATATTTAGATATGTGGAGTTATCTGAGTATACTCCTGATTTAGAATTATTAGATATGTTATTATTTTTAATAAGTACATTATCAGAGTTTTCAAGATAAAATCCAAATGCAGAATTATCTGTTATATTGTTCTCTTCAACAGTTAAATTAACTGGGTTATCAACATATATTCCAGACCCACGATTATTATTAATATCATTATTCTGGATATTTATTCTTTTAGATCCTGCAGAATAGACAGCATTATTGTCATTATTTTTGATTTTGTTTTTAGATATTTTAATGTCATTTCCTTCATTGACAGTGATACCAGAACCTTTATTAGTTTCTATTATATTATCATCAATATCTACTTCATTAGAAGCATAAACATTAATACCATCATTATCACTATTTTTAACTTTATTTTTCTTAATAATCACTTTATTGGAATTATAAACATAGACCCCTGAGTCTTTGTTATTTTCTAGCGTATTATTATCAATCCCTACTTCATTAGAGGAGTCTATATGTAAACCATTGCCTTCAGTTTTAACAATATTATCACTGATCAATGTATTGTTGGATTCAGCTATATAAACACCTGCTGTACCATTGGAAATATTATTGGATGAAATATTTGTATTCGATGATTTATAAATGTTGACTCCAGTACTATTACTACTCATGTTGTTATTGATAATTGAAACATTTTTAGAGTCACTGATAGCTATAGAATCTTCAATATTTTTAAATGTGTTATTAACTATCTTTAAATTATTAATTCCATCAGCAATTATACCAGATAAATAATTTGTAAAAATGAACCCATTAATATTAACATTATCATCCATAATAGAAAATCCATAATACGAAGCTGAAGAATCTAAACCATCAAGCACTACCCCTACATCACATGATAAATTAATAGTTTTACTAATGGATAGCATTATACTATTATAAACACCATTACTAGTACTATTAAAATGTAAACTAGTGATATCCACATTATTATCGATTAAATCCTGAATCATATCACTAGTCCAAGTTTCATTAACCGTATAAGTCACAGCACTCACACTAGACACTGAAAAAAACATTACACCAACAATGAATATTAGAATATACTTATTAAATTTCATAGAATACCTCCATTATATTATGCTAATAATTGTTCCATTTGAGAAAAATGGAATTCCACTTTGGAATGGATATGCTATCCCATTCTCACCTAACTCAAAATAACCACAAAATACACCATTTTTATATGCATGAACAAGCCAAAAAACCATATTATTTCCACTAATAGGATCAACACCATGAAGCTCAACAAAAGTACTCTTAATTGATATAAAAACAGGTTTATAGTAATAATTGTATGTGGCAATATAAAGATTTAAGGCAGAGTTAAGTATACTTATAGCTTTGTTTCCTGTAGTGACTGAAGTGGTACTGAATATGAAATAATCGTTGCCTTCTCTTTGAAATGTAGAATTTATTCCAGGCGGTGTTTTTTCGATATTAGAATCTTTATGTGAACTATTTAGATAATGATTACAATCAAGATACCATGACTCATTAATATTATCAGTAGTATAATAGGCTGAAGTTGGTTTAATCTGTTGAAGATCAAAACCCTGACCAACAGAAACTATAGCACTGTTATCTAGAGTTGCTCCATCAGCATATTGCCATTTTCCATTAACATATACCTCACTCCAAACATGACCTCCATGAGGATTATCAAATAGGAAATCATAGTCTCTAAAAAATAATATTGATCTATATCTAACTGGAACTCCAACTGAACGAGAGAGTGCGGATATTAGGTTAGAAAATCCAACACAATTAGCAACATATCTTCCATTAACTTTATGACTATTGTTTAAAACACCCATTGCAGAATAATTAGCATCTTCTACATAGTCAACATATTTTTGAACCCATTTATAAATAGCATTAGCTTTTCCTAAATGATCATCACTTTTATAACTTTTAGTGATATTTTTTGCTAATTCTTTAATATAAGGGTCATTAACCTCACATTTAGTTGAAGAAGCTAAATATTTGTTTGCTAAGTAAGTATAGTTTTCTTTTGTCTTGGTTGTATTAATCAATAACAAGTATTTGTTTTTAGCTGATGATTTGAGTCCTGTTACCTGAAAAGACTCGTTAACGACTACTGTTCTAATACCATTGCTATATGTTGTTTTAGTGGTTTTAGGAATTACATAATTAACATACTTCCCTTTTAGTGTTGTAGTGTTTTGTTTTGAAGTAGTCCATCTAAGACCTGCTGGTCTTTGATCTATAGTAGTAGAGTTAGCAACTTCAAACCATTGCATTTTATTATCTTTATAGTCATATGTTTCTTTAAAGGTCCTATCCTTATTTTTAGTAGTAACGCCTTTTACATATTTATCAGCTGTAGTTTTTTTAATACTGTTAACTTTCAATGCTTTTGTCTTTTTAGCATTTTTATAAGCTGTGTTTAATGATTTTAGGATTTTATTTTTATTTGATCCTTTATATTTCTTTTTAACATTATTAATATTAGTTTTAATTTTCGTGAGTAATTTATTTTTATCATATTGAGAAATATATTTTTTATTCGTATTCAGTTTTTTAGCCTTGTTAATATCAGTGTTAAGATTTTTCAAGTTTTTTGTCACGGTTTTGTATGATAAAGCTTTAGATGCAATTATTGTAGTTCCTGGTTGTGAAAACGTAGCTTTTATAACAGAACTTGAGATACTTAAATTTTGTGAAATCTGTATATTGAAAGTAGCTATTCCATCAG
>NZ_LWMW01000156.1 GCF_001639285.1 Methanobrevibacter cuticularis
AGAATTTTTTATTTTTTCTCTTTCCTTAATAATTGAATCATCTACATTCATATAAAAATACTCCATTTATAGTCGAAAAAATCTTATTTTAATAATATTTTAATGCTTAAAATGATAAAATAATAGTCTTAGAATATTAAATTTGATTGAAAATAATTATATTTTATTTCCAAATTTTTCCAGCAAGCCATCTGGCACCATTATAAATTTTACCACCCACACTTTTAAGTCCATTATATATATTTTTCGCTAAATTAGTTCCATTATTAATTATTTTCTTTGAAATTGATTTAATATTATTAAAAGCTGATTTACCTGCATTATAGTAAGTATTAATAGTTTTAATAGTTTTTGAGACAAATTTATTATATTCTGATTTAACTGTACTCTTAATAGAATTAGTAATTGAAGGTAAATGAATTTAAAAGTAACACTAGAATTCTCACCAACACCAATAATACGATTCAAATGATGAGCATCTAAAACAGCACGCTCAGAATTAGATTTACCTTGAATAGTCAGATTTTTCTTATTAATAACACAATCTGACCACTAGTACTTGTATAAGTCTTATTACCTAACAAAATAACATCATTGTTACTAGAACCATCAATAACACTCTGAACATCATTAAAATCATTACCACCCACAGTAAAATTACTAGCAAAAACACACGGCCAAGATAATAAAACTACAAATAATAATAGAAGAAATATTACAAAGTTCCGTTTTCGCATTTAAACCCACATCACAATAAAATCTATTGCTAAATACATAATTTCCTAAATAGTCACAATTTATGTTTCATTTTGGAGAAGAATAAACCTAAAAAAACTAACGAAAAACATATTACTAATCATACAATTATAATAATAAATATTAGAATAATAACCATATAAATACTTTACTATTACAAGAGCATGAAAAATAATTAGATTTTATAGAAATCATATTTTGGGTTTTATGTTAAATGTTTTTGTGTATCTGTATCGGTCATAACAGGCATTTTTTTAATTTAGTTTCTTTATTTTTTAAGTTAATCTGTATAATAAAGACTTGCTTGATCACAAGAGTGTCCATTTCCATCTAAAGCTACCTATGGGCCTTCAATATCAGATAATTCTATAGTCAATCCACTATTTCATCTATCATATCTGACCATGGTCTTTAAAGAATTTCTTCAATGTAGTACAATCTGGAACAGTTTTTAAATCAAGTACTGGCATAATTTCTGCATTAACTGAATAACTGAAGTGAAAAAACTATAATCAACCCTTAATCGCTTCATGAACATTATAAACCATTGATCTGATGTTGATTGAATGTATACTTTGATTTATTACAGGAATAAACTGGCAAAGTCTTTTCAGCAACTTTAAAAGCTACAAATACAAACTTTATTAACTCATTATTACATGAAATTCTCATGGAATCATATAGTAATTTCTTAATACTAACATGTGGTCCCACCATACTTAACATGATTTCTAGAAAGCTATTATTTTAGAAAAATATAATAAGACTATAAAATAATATATTTATAAGAAGTAAATTGAATTAAGGGGATTTAGTGAAAAAATCAAATGAGTTTCGAGGGATAACATGTACAATGGAGATAAGATATATAAAAAAATATTATTATGTGTAGATGGTTCAAAATTTGCAGAAAGAGCTGCGGAACATGCTTTATTTATTAGTAGTTTTAGTGATGCAGAAGTTATGTTTTTAAGCGTGGTTGAAACAAATTTTTCTGCTGGACTTCCCGCAGATGAATCTATTTATCAAATAAATGGATTACTTAAACAAGAAGCTGAAAAAAATGTAGAAAAAGTCCTAAAAGTAGGAAAAAATGGTTTTAATGATATTAAAACCACTACAAAAATAGATGAGGGTTCACCTTCTGAAATTATATTAGAAACTATTGAAAAAGAAAATATCGATCTTGTTATTATGGGAAACTCAGGTAAAAGTGGCTTTGATAAACTAATAATTGGAAGTGTGGCTGATAAAGTTACTAAAAAAGCAACATGCTCAGTTTTAATAGCACAATAAGAATTATTATAACAAACTTCTTTAAATATAAAGAACAGTTATTGTGCTATTTACTAGTTATTTAATAATTATATAAAATATATACTAACTAATCAACTATATAGAACTTATACTAACACTAACCAGCTATTTAACAGCTACATAACACATATACTAACTAATCAACTATATAGAACTTATACTAACACTAACCAGCTATTTAACAGCTACATAACACATATACTAACTAATCAGCTATATAGAACTTATACTAACACTAATCAACTATTTAACAGCTACATAACACATATACTAACTAATCAGCTATTTACCTCTAATTAGTTATTTGGCAATAGAATCTCGTTCAATAGCTGTTGGTCCTGTTCTAGATATTTTTTGTATTCCGAAACTTTTTAACATTGAAATTAAAGCGTTGATTTTACTTGGATTTCCAGTTATTTCTACTGTTAAGCTATTTTCACTGATATCAATTACTTTTCCTCTGAATATGTTTGTATATTGGATGATTTCAGATCTCTTTTTTTCATCATCTGTCTTAACTTTTATAAGACATAGTTCTCTTTTAACAGTATTTTGAGGATCAAGATCTCTAACCTTGATAATATCCACTAACTTATTTAATTGCTTTGTAATTTGCTCTAAAACTCTTTCATCACCTTTTGCAACAATAACCATTCTTGCAAAACCTTCAGTTTCAGAACCTCCAACAGTGATACTTTCTATATTGAACCCTCTTCGCGTAAATAGACTAGATACATTTTGTAATACTCCTGGCCTATTTTCAACTAATGTACTAATAACATGAGTATCTGTTTCCATATGATCACTTCCTTCCCTTAATTTCTTCATCAATTCTCTTCCTTAAAATCATCAAGATTAGCTTGATCTTCTGTTTTATAGTCTCCAAGAATTTCTGTTATTCCACATCCTGGTGGAATCATTGGAAGAGTCTCAGATTTATCAATGACTATGTCAAGTAAGGTCGGTTCTCCACTTTTAAGTGCGTTTTTCAAAGCTTCCTTGGTTTCTCCTGGTTTTTCAACTTTTTCAGCATTTATATTAAATGATTCAGCTAATTTCATGAAATCCGGGAGTTCACCAAGATCTGTATGAGATAAACGTTTATCATAGAAAAGATTTTGCCACTGATAAACCATTCCAAGTTTTCTATTATCAAATAAACATATAACAACAGGAATATCATTTTCTTTAATGGTTGCAAGATCTTGACAAACCATTAAGAATCCACCATCTCCTGTAACTGCAAGAACATTATTATCAGGCATAGCTACTTTAGCACCAATAGCTGATGGGAATCCAAAGCCCATAGTTCCAAGACCCCCAGAACTTATAAATTTACGAGGTTTAGTTGTGTTGTAAAAGTGAGCCATCCACATTTGATGTTGTCCAACATCAGTGGTAATGATTGAATCTTGATTGAGAGATTCTGCTATTTCTTTTATAACTTGTTGTGGTTTTAATGGAATATCTGAATAGCTTACTCGTGGAATACAGCTATTTTTAAATTCTATTGTTTTAGTAAACCAATTTTGTGAAACTTCTCCAACTTTAATAATCTCCTTTTGAGAAGCATTTAGCTCTTTGATTGTAGATATCAATGAATTTAAAACATTTTTTGCATCCCCAACTATTGGAACATCTACATCTATATTTTTCCCTATTTCTGCAGGGTCTATATCAACATGAATAATTTTAGCATTTTTTGCAAAATCTGAAATCCTTCCTGTTGTTCTATCTGAGAATCTACAACCAATAGCTATTAAACAATCACTTTCATCAATGGATAAATTAGATGCTTTCCTACCATGCATCCCAACCATTCCAAGATAATTTTCTTCATCCTCAGGAAATGCTCCTTTACCCATTAATGTTGTTGTTATTGGAGCATTGATCAATTGTGAAAAGGTTTTAAGTTCTTCTGATGCTCCAGCTATTATTAATCCTCCACCAACTAGTATGATTGGTTTTTCAGAGTTAGCTATTAGTTTAATGGCTTTTCTTATTTGTTTAAGATTTCCTTTTGTTGTTGGGTTGTAACCTGATGTAATATAGAGATCTGTAGAATAATAATCTAGCTCTTGTTCTTGAACATCTTTTGGAACATCAATAACAACAGGACCAGGTCTACCAGAAATAGCTAATTCAAAGCTTTTTTTTATAGCAGATGGGATTTCATTACTATTTTTAGGTTGATAAGCGTGTTTTGTAATTGGCATTGCTAATCCTAACATATCAACCTCTTGAAATGCATCTTTTCCAATTAACTGCGTTGGAACTTGTCCAGAAATAGCTACAACTGGTGAAGAATCCATGTGTGCAGTAGCTATTCCTGTGATTAGATTTGTTGCTCCTGGTCCAGATGTAGCTACACAAACTCCTACTTTGCCAGATGCCCTCGCATAACCATCTGCTGCATGAGCTGCAGCTTGTTCGTGTCTTACCAAAATATGACGTAAGTCTGCATCATAAAGCATGTCATAAAGTGGAAGAACTTGTCCTCCAGGATATCCAAATATGGTATCAGTTCCTTGTTCTATAAGAGCCTTTATTATGGCTTCTCCTCCTCTCATTTACACACCTTGACTTAAATTAATTATTGAATTATTATAATTTTTAATTTTTTATTATAATTTTTATAATTTTTGTTTTTAATATAAGTAATTTTTTATATTAATACTACATTTACAGTAAAAATATTTGAATATTTATATGATTTTATATTATGATTTTAGGATATTTAATAAATATTTTTATAAATAATTAATTAAATTTAATATAATTCAGAAT
>NZ_LWMW01000157.1 GCF_001639285.1 Methanobrevibacter cuticularis
AAAATAAAATAAGTCTAATTTTAAAAAGGTCTTTAAAAATCTTAAACCAATCAACAACTGACTAATTAAATAAAATTAATAAAATAAAGAACATCTAAGAGAAATATTTCTAAAGTTGACAGAGTTGGATGTTTTGCAATTTGATGTTTTAATATAAGAAATAAAGAAATTTTTTTCTTAAAAAATATATTTTTTGGTCGACCCTCAAAATGTTCCTAAAAGTATTATCGGAACAAAATTTTCCTTATTCAATACACTTTTTATCAATTATGGTGCGAATATTAAATTTTATGCTCCTAAATAAAAATATTTATATATTATAAGGAACAATATTAAAATAGAATTTCAAAAAATCTTACAAATAAGAGGAACAAAATATGATAGGCCTAAAAAAGAAGAAATTTCATTATTCCTACAAAAAGTAAAAGACGATAAAAACACTTTAACAAATATCTTTTTTACAAGCTTCAGTATTTCTATGGCAGAAGAAGTAAAGAAATAGCTGAATTGAAAATAAGTGATATTGATTTTGATAAAAAAGAAATTACATTTGATTTAGCTAAGAAAAAAGAAGCTACAAAATTAACTTTAATATTGCCTGATGATATAGCTAAAGAAATAGCTAAGCAAATTGATGAAAATAATAAAACTAGTGATAATTATCTGTTTGTTGAAAATGATGCAAAAATCGATGGATTTTTAAGAAATATGAGAACATATTTAGAAAGAAACAGTAACAAATTAATAAAAACTTTAGCTGAGAAAGAAATGACTTTAAATACACATGATTTTAGGAGATTACGAGGACAACATTTATATTTAGCTGGGCATGATTTAGAAGTTATACAAAGCTTATATTCTCATAATTCTTTAGACCAAACAATAGAATACTTACAAATCAAAGAAATAGAAGTAAACAAGATGTTATTAGAAGATATGCATTAAACTTGAGAATATAATTAAGATGAAACTAAGACAGAAAATAAGAAGTATTATATATGAAAGGTTTTTTATAATTGTGAAGATAATATAATATATAAGTAATAATAGAGAGGTTTGTTGATGAAAAAATTACCAATAGGGATACAAACATTTAGTAAGCTTCGTAAAGGCGATTATATTTATGTAGATAAAACTAATATGTGTATAAATTAGTTACGGAGGGAACTAGATATTTTTTATCAAGACCACGAAGATTTGGAAAGTCATTACTCATTAACACAATAGACGAATTATTTAAAGGTAATGAAAAACTATTTGAAGGGTTATACATTCATGATAAATGGGACTGGGAAGAAACAAATCCAGTAATGCATATTGACTTTTTGAATATGGATTTCGCCACTTCTGAAGAGTTAAAAATAAGTTTAGAGGATTTTATCCGAGATGCTGCAGATAAAAACAATGTGCAAATTAATAAAAGAACTCTATCAGGGATGTTTAGTGAATTAATAGAAAAAATCTCTGAAAAAACAAATAAAAGAGTTGTTGTTTTAATTGATGAATATGATAAGCCTATCATAGATAATATATCTAAAAAAGAAGTTATGGATGGTAATCAGGAAGTTTTAAGAAGTTTTTATAATGTTTTGAAGGGTGCTGATGAGCATATTAAGTTTATTTTTATCACTGGTGTTTCTAAGTTTGCTAATATGTCTATATTTTCTTCTTTAAACAGTCTGAAGGATATAACTTTACATAAAGATTTTACTACTATTTGTGGTTATACTCATCAAGAGTTGAGAGAATGTTTTAAAGAACATATTGGGCATTTGAAAGAGAAATTTGGCCTTGATTTTGACGAAATGGTTGAAAAAATTGATTATTGGTATGATGGTTATAGTTGGGATGGTGAAAACAGAGTATATGCTCCATATTCGACTCTTGAGCTTTTTGATTATGAAAAGTTTTCTAACTATTGGTTTGAAACTGCTACTCCTGAACTTTTAGTTAGTACTCTTAAAAATTCAAAAGACTATAAAGAAGTATTGAAACCTGTAATAGCTAAAGAATCAAGATTTAAAACCTTCAATTTTGATGATATAGATCCCATAGCAATATTTTTCCAAACAGGATACTTAACCATAGTCGAAGAAATGATTATCAACGATATTA
This sequence comes from Methanobrevibacter cuticularis, assembly GCF_001639285.1. Taxonomy (GTDB): domain Archaea; phylum Methanobacteriota; class Methanobacteria; order Methanobacteriales; family Methanobacteriaceae; genus Methanobaculum; species Methanobaculum cuticulare. The sequence continues at coordinate 2,116 of NZ_LWMW01000157.1, forward strand.
TTCATTATAAGCTCGAATTTCCTAATTTTGAAGTAGAAAGCTCTTTATTAGACCATTTGATTGACTTAAACTTATCTGAAGAGAAAATATATGAAAGAAGGGAAAAAATAATCTCTTACATAGAAAATTGTGATAATGATAATCTTCAAAAACAGTTGGGAGCTTTTTTAGCACGAATACCAAATCGTATACACATTGAAAGAGAACATTATTATCAATCAGTGTTTTTAGCTTGGTTAGATGCTTTAGGGTTTGAAACAGAAGGAGAATCACCAACAAACATAGGATTTAGTGATATGATTTTGAAGGAAGATGATTTTGTAGCAATAGCTGAATTCAAATTCTCAAAAATGAAAAAAATATCGATGTTCCAGTCATAAGCTATGATGAGATGCTAGAAAACGCAATTAACCAGATACGAGATAAAAAATACTATGAAAAGTATCCTGATAAGAAGATAATAGCTATAGCAGTAGCATTTGCAGGAAAACAACTACAAACACAAATAACAACAATTAATTAAAAAAGACACTAGGAAAGAAAGACATCATCATAGTTGAGGTTAAACCAGCTGTAATAGCTCTAAGTGCAATGATTGTAGCTATTCCTATTCCTATTCCAATGATTGCAAGAAGGACTCTGCTTTTATTTCGAAAAGGATTTTTAAAAATTAATGATGTAAATTACATAGTTTTTTAATAGAACTTCCTAATATAAGCTATTTTCTTTTTAGCCATTAACTTCTTTCTAATAGTTTTTTATTTCTAAATTTGTTATGATTAATTATATCTATTTTTAAAATAATCTCCATCAATTTTGTATTATATAATAAATAATATATAATTAATTTATCCTTAAGAACTATTTAATTAAAATATTATATTAATATAAGCTTATATAGAGTTCTATAACTTTCATATGGTACTGTATTGCAGATATATATCAAATAAGATAATGGATATGCTCTGAAGGAACAAAAGCGATTTTAATCTTTTAAGAACTAAAAACTCCCTGTCCAATTAGTATCTTCCTGTAATACATGAAAGATCTATTCTACCTCAATGAAATATATAGTAACTATATAGAAAGCACAATAGATAACAGTAATCCATTTAAAATGATCGATATTAAGTAGATATATATATATATATAGATTTATATATTAATTTAGGCTGAGTACCTAAAAATATATGTACTTATTTGCATAACTTTTGTAAATTTTTTACAATATCAATACAAAACATTCCTATCTTAAAGTTTTGCATTTGATTATATATGCTCAGTCGGTGATGTTAAAAAAGTTATTTCCAAGAACAACATTTTATAATATAAATGTTAAAAAAGAGTAATAATTTTAAACCATCTATGCATTATCTGATTAACTAATAGGAGGTAAAATATGGTAAGTCCAGTTGTTGGTGCAATTGCATCTTTTTTTATTCCAGGATTGGGTCAATATCTTGGTGGTCAAGGTGGTAAAAAAGCAATAATTTTCTTTGTAATTGCTATTATCCTTTCCACGATATTTACTTTAGTTGGATTTTCACCCGTATATCTATTATATGCTATCTATGCAGCATATGATGCATATTCTAATATAAAATAGGTCTTTATATATGGGCTGTTATAAATAATTGTTTTATTTATACTGAAAATTCCTAATTAAGTTTGTTGCAACTTAAGTTATAGTTAAACAGTGCCAATTCAAATTTAGCTATCACTTGTTTTAATCATGAATCTAATTTTGTAAACATAGTACTATTATACTATGACTATGTTGCAACTACTTTGATTTTAATCATTGGATTACAATCTTTAGTTTTACCTGTTCTTGTTATTGTATTGATTATGTGATGATTGCTTCGATGATTCAATATTTTTAGACTTTTAATAAAATATAATCCTCAATACATTAATAAAATTGATATCACTAATAGATTACTAATATATTAATATATCATGAATAAATTTTAATTAATTTATATAAATCTGTTAAATAATAATCTTCATTAAGTTACATATTTGTTAAATAATATAATAATATCATTAAAGTTATATATTTGTTATAATAATATCATTAAAGTTATATATTTGTTATAATAATATCAATAATATCATTAAAGTTATATATTTGTTATAATAATATCAATAATATCATTGAAGTTATATATTTGTTATAATAATATAATAATATCATTAAAATTGATGATATTAAATAAAGATTAACTTTAAAAATATTAAATAGAATAAGATTTGAAACATACTAAAAATATATAGATTTTCTAATTATCTAATTAAGTTAAGCACGAAATTTTTGGCAATATAGTGTTGAACAAAATTTTTCAAAATTATAATATTTTTAAATATTCATATTAATTATTATTTTTATAAATAAAAGAATTTTAACGATTAAAAATTTAATATTATTTTTAAATCAAATGTCTAGGAATATAATCATATTTTTTATTTAGCTAATATGTTTTTATTTTCGATATAAAGAATAAAATAAGCTATTGGAATTTATTAATATTGCTAAAAATTTGGTTTTCGACTATACTTTTATTTATATATATTTTCTAATTATTTTTATTTATATAGATT
>NZ_LWMW01000158.1 GCF_001639285.1 Methanobrevibacter cuticularis
AACTAGAACCTATAGAAAGAGTATTAGTCGAATAAATAGCTCCACCATCAGTACTGGCTTCATTACTATCTAAATTACTTGAAGAAATAGATAAAGGAGAACTAGTATAAATTGCTCCACCATTTTTCGCAGAATTACTAGTAAATTTAGAATTTCCATTAATATTTGATTGATGGCTACCAGATAAAAATAATCCGCCACCATTACCTTTTGCAGTGTTTTTATTAAAAGAACTAGAACCTATAGAAAGAGTGTTGGTTAAATATATAGCTCCTCCGTCTGTAGCTGTGTTTGTGGTGAATGAAGAACCCCTGATTCTTAGTTGGTCTGTGCTGTGTATAGCTCCGCCATGTTTAGCTGTGTTATTGTTAAAATTAGATTCTGAAATGTTTAAAATGTCTATTGAGTGAATTGCTCCGCCGAGTTCTGTCGCTTTGTTATTTGTAAAAGTACAGCCACTTATAATTGCTCCGGTGCTTAATTGATTGTATATAGCTCCTCCATTAGGTGCACGATTGTTTATAAAGGTGCAGTCAGTGATTTTAGTATTTTGAGCGTTGGCACGGATTACTAGTGCTCCTCCGTTGTTTAAGGCGGTGTTTCCTGAAAAATAAGAGTTTCTGATTTCGACATTACTTGCACCATTTATACAAATAGCTCCACCAGCAGTATACTCATTATCATCATCATTATCTGCTTTATTATCTATAAAACGGCAGTTGATAATGTGAGAATTGTCTGCATTCTCATAAAGGAATATGGCTGCGCCTGAATCACCATTAGATCCTGAAAAAGTACAATTTTCAATTAAAACTGTGCTATTAGCTGAAATAGCATGAGAGCGGGGTAAACTAGCATTTACAAAGTTAATATAACGTAGGGTTACAATAGACCCTGGTAAAACAATGAAAGCAGCACTACGATCACCACCATTCAAAATAGCACGGTTAGAATCAGAGCTTCCGCGAATAGTAAGATTTTTACCATCAATCCTAACAGGAGAACCATCACTCATATAAGTATCACTACCCAAGTTAATAGTATCTCCAGTACTAGCATTATTAACTCTATCCCGAATATCACCATAATCAACAGCAGAAACCATCGCTACCGATAAAAATAACAGCATGAAAAACATGCCCAATAGTAAAAAAAAATTTTTATATGTTAACATATCATCCACCCATAAGTTTTTTTCCATATATCTACATAATTCCACAATCCATACATATTTTATCAATATGTAAAAATCGATATAGTGGGCAGATGACTAGAAATATGAGGCAGATGATCCATACATATTAATAACTAATATAATATTTAGGACTATGCAATAATTTACCTAGTATTAGATAAATAAAGGTATTATTAGTAATAATTGGTATATGACTAAATAGTATATAAATTTTACTATTTAGATTTCTCATAAACTAGTTAAATCTATATGAAACATACTATTGTTTTTATAAAATAAAGAATAAAAAATATTGAAAAAATTAAAAATATAAAACTAAAAATAATTAGGATGCTAAATTTTTCATGTTTCTTTAAGAAGACATTGTATTTATTTTTTGATTGTGAGTCCAAGTGATGTGATTATGTTTCCTAAAACTACATTTAAATATATCTTTTTATTGATTGATTCTTTTGTATAGCGATGCATTTTTAATAATTAATTTAGATTTAGATTTATATAATTAATTTTTTAAAATAATAATATTTATTAGTCTTTAAACCAATGCTAAGATAATTTAGTGATTTTTAAAATTTTTATTTTAGAATTATTTCTCAGCCTCACGAACTAAAAAAATTATAAAAAAATTATAAAAATTACTAAAAAGATGAAATAACAGGTAGAAAAATAAAGTGTAAAAAATTGATTTGTTTGAAAAAATTAAAAATATGAATAAAAATTAGAAAATAATAAACTAGAAATAATAAAATAAATATGATATAGTTAATTCAAAGCGTTATCTACTCTTTTTTTAATTATCTCAACTACTAAAGGATCTGCACCTAAAGGTTCTGTGAAAATAATTTCCCCATCAAAATTTATCTTTTCAAAATCATGATGATGGTCGTGATGAGAATGATTATCGCCATGTTCCTCATGATTTTCATTGGTATGGTCATGTTCGTCTACATCATCAATTAAGCGCAATATTTTAGGAATATCTCGAGTGGTATGCATTCCATTAGCTAAAAATACAGGAACAACTATCACTTTTTCAATTTCTGTATTTTTCACTAGATTGTCCATAGCTTTAGGAATATTTGGTTCACGAAGTTCCATGTAACATATACCAACTTTGAAATCTGTGTGTTCTCTATACATATCTGCTAATTTGTTGATAGTTTCACTACTTTCAGGAAGTCTACTTCCATGGCTAATAAGTAAAACTCCAGTGTTTTTAGAATTTGAATTTAAAGTTTTTGATTTCATTTTATTAATCATCCAATCTAATTTTTAAAGGATCTTTTATCGTTATCATGTGAATTTAGTTAATTAAAACTAATGAATTTAGTATCAAAATTATAATTATTTTTAACATATAATTGAAATCATAATAATTAAAAAATAACAAATCAAATTTAAGATACCTGAAATTATCTTTAATATATTTAATAATATATTTAAACTTATCTTTAATAGAATTAAAATTACCTTTAATGTATTTAATAATATATTTAAACTTATGTTTAATAGAATTAAAATTATCTTTAATAAAGTTAAAATTATTCTTAAGATATTTAAGCCGATTTTAATGGTTCTAATGAAAAATTAATTGTTTAAATAATCATGATTTTCTACAACATCTCATTAAATAAAAAAAAACTTTCGCTATTTTTAGAATTTCATTTAAATCTTTAATAAGCTAAAATATCTTTAATAATTTAATTTATCTTTAATTATAATATGTAATATATAATCTTTTAAATTTCATTACCAATAGGTTTATTAATATAAAACATGAAACAATTGAAAAATATATTTAATTTTGAATAATAATTATAATAATATATTTATTAATAATTTGTTATATTATGATAAATTGCATATACTTGATTTTAAATATACTAATTATATAAATTTAAAGTTATTTTTAATTAGAATAAGTTTCTAAAATCAATTGTAAAATAAGAGGAGGTAGAAACATGAAATATCAAAATATAAGTCCTGAAGAATTAGAAATAAAATTAAAAGAAAATAATCCTATATTTTTAGTGGATGTTAGAAGTAAAGAAGAATATGATGAAAGACACATCCCCAATTCTATTTTAATACCATTAGACAATATAAGTCATGATATAACCGATCAAGTGAAAGATAAAAGTGAAAAACTATTTTTATATTGTAGAAGTGGGAGAAGAAGCAAGTTAGCAGCAGAAAAACTAGCTGATACAGGCTATAATAATATTTATCTTTTAGAAGGAGGTCTTAACAACTGGAAATATGAAATTGAATAAAAAATAAAAAAAATGAAATACTATCTCATGAAAAGGATGAACTCTTAAAAAATAGCTATTTCCATTCTCAATTTTCAGAATAATACTTTAAATAGTGTTTTTAATATTAAAATAGTTTTTAAGCATTATTTCAGCTGTAAAGTTTCAAAAAATTCTTTATTTTCAGAATTTCACGAAAAAGTTTAAAAAACTCTAAAAAACTTAATTCTAGGACGAATATGAAATATAAAAATTCAATGAATTAAATTCAAGTGAATATTTCAATAATCGATGAGGAAATAATCCGATTATTTAATTTCATTCTCTATTCTTTCTTTAATAATTTCAATTATTAATGAATCTGCACCTAAAGGCTCGGTGTATAATATTTCACCATTAAATTCAATTTCTTCTCTAGCATGAGAATGGTCATGGGTGTGACTATGAGAATGGGTATGATTATTAGAATGACTATGATTATGAGAATCTTTCTTCTCATTATCCTCTAAAAGGCCTAAAATAGTGGGAATATCTCTAGTTGTATGAACACCTGGAGCTATGAATACAGGAACAACTACTAATCTATCTATTTCATTATTCTTTATTATTTTATTGATTGCTTGAGGTATACTTGGCTCAGAAAGTTCCATGAATCCTTGTCCAACGACATAATCATTAGTAATTATGTATTGATTGAAAATATCAGTTATAAACTCACGATTATAATTCAATCTACTTCCATGACTAACAAGGATAATTCCTGTTTTTTGATCCGTGGTTTTGATTTTCGAAGTTTCAATAGCTGAATTAACTCTTTTATCAATTATATTTAGAATTGAAGAATCGGCCCCAATACAATTTATCAAATTAATTTCACCATCGAAATTGATTGGATTCAAATCATTTAAATAATGATCAGGAGGATAATTACCTTCTGGACATCTAGGATCAGTTTCTAAAGGACTTAATCCCAGCATTAATGGAATATCAATGTTTGTATGAATTCCTTGAGCTAAAAAGACGGGCATAGCTATTATCCTATCAATATCCCCATCTTTTGTTAAATTATCAATAGCTTTTGAAATAGAAGGTTCAGCTACTTTCATATATCCAACTTCTGTTTTATGACCAGTAGTTTCTATATATTTCGTGACTATTTCTTTAAAAGTCTTTGAAGCATAATCTAAGCTACTTCCGTGACTTATAAGTAAAACTCCAAAATTGTCCTTAGGTCTGCTAGAGGTTTTTAAATTGTTAGAATCCATAGAATTATCCTGAAAACCTAAATCAGTGCTAGTAGAATTATTTTGAAAGCTTGAATTTGAATCCATAGGAAATTACTCCGTCTTCACCATCTGCTCTAATTTTTCTAAATACCATTTCAACTGGATCTCCAATTTCAATTTTATTTACATCACAATCAACTAACTGTGTTGTTAATTTAGCACCTTCTTCTAACTCTACAATAGCTACTGCATAGGGAGCTATGGTTTTAAAGTCGTCGGTTGGAGTTTCAACTATGGAGAAACTATGGATTTTTCCTTTTCCTTTAAATTGAATATTTTCAATCTTTCCTTTTCTCCTACACTTAGGGCATATAACTCTTGGAGGGAAATAAACTCCCCCACATTCTTCACATTTTGAACCAATAAGATTATATCTTTGTGGAATATGTCGCCATGTTCTTACAATATCAGACATTTCAATCCTCCTAAAAAGTTAAAGTAAATTAAACGAATTTTTAAGAATCTAGTATAAATTTAGATGTTTTAATTTAAATATTTAGTAAACTTATTAATCACATATTAAGTAATGTAGTGAATAATATAAAAATATAGTTAATACTTTAATCTAAATTTATATTATTTTATTGTATTGTTTTTTAGATAAATAAATTTTATGGTATCAATTGTAAAATATAATTCTAGAAACATAATTCTAGAAACATAATTTTAGAAACATAATTTTAGAAATATAATTTCATATTAATACATTCACTAAGCAAATTTTAGAGTTATAAATCATACCCATGACCATAATAAATTTTTATAGGAATGCTATTTTTTATTTTAAAATAAATATTGATATTAAAAAATAGTAATATTTTTATATAAATTTATAATAAAAAATGATTAATGAATTTAAATAAAATAATAAAGTTGAAAAATCTAAGAGATCAAAAACTAGACATGAGAAAAAATAAAGAAGAATATATATTTTATAACAAAAATGGAAATGTATTCATAGGATTAGCTACAATAATGGTATTTTTACTAATTATAATGAGTATAATATTTCTAAATGTGAGTAATGACTCGAATCAAATAAATAATGATGCTATTGATTCAAATAGCTTTAATTATATGATTCAAGATTATAATAGAAATATTCCAGTTCTTGGAAAAGATATCATGGGAAAAATAGCTAATGATACCATACATAATTATGTTCCTTGTTCTGATAGTCCAAATACGATTAAAAAAAGATTACAAGAAAAGTTAGATGAAAAAAATGAAGAAATAGGTAATAATAACAACATCATGATGGAATCAGAGGTCTTAAGCGTTTATAATGGAAATAATCCATATCATGTTAATATAAAAACTCATATTCATGGGAAAAAAGGAAATTTAGAATATGATGAAGTCATTGAAAGTGTGGTAAAAATTGAAGGATTAAAAGATCCACTTCCATTTTTGATGTGTAAGAATAAGCCAAATCTGTCTGAAAATGGAACAAAAATAATTTACCATGATTCTTTAGAAGCCTATTTTATTGAAAATAACCTATTAAATCCTTATGCTTATAATAATGCCAGTTCTCCACTGATAATAAAAAAATGTCCATATGACCCCTATGAACATCATGGAGATGGTCATACTTTAAAAAATTGTATAGATAATGGTTATTATCATGAAAGTGCAGATGGTGCCTGTTATTTATGTAGATTAGAAGGAAAAGGAGTATGTAATCATTATGGTCTTGAAACATTTATTGTGCCAAATAAAGTGAATGAACTTAATTTTAGATCCATTAGTTCCTCTGATCATGTGATTTTTAATGATCATTATCCTGGAGAAAATCTTGGTTTCTATAAAAATGGTTCAATTTATGAAATTTTGTTCCTAGATGATTCTCATCGAGCAAAATATGGAGTAGAGCATCTTTCTTACATATAAGTGAAAAAAGAGAAAATGGAGAAATTATGAGTATTTATAAAGATTCAAAAGGAGTTTTATTTTCAACTGACTTCTTATTAGGTTTATTTCTATTTATAATTGCTATTGGAATGATGATAAACATAATAGACAATTCAGATGATAAAATACTAAATTCACTAGAAGTAAACAATTTAGAAAGACTAACTTCTGAAATAGCTGACTATTTAATAAATAATCCTGGTTCACCAGAAAATTGGGAAAATTTAAATGATTATAATGATGTGAGCCCAGGACTTGCAATTAGAAATGGAAATAATGACACGATTATTAATAGTATTTCATTTAAAAAAATTAAAATACTTGAAAATGAACAATATGAGACTTTAATAGATCGAAACATCTTTAATGATGAAATAAAAAGTTCAATAGCTATTTATCCATTTAATGAAAATCTAGATCCTATTACAATAGGCAATGATGTGATTAATAAAAATATTTCAAACGTTGTAGTAGTCAATAGAACAATAACATGTGATTTTTTATCTAGTTTAGCTCTTGTATCAATTATTAATGAAAACAGAGATATCATCTATGATAAATTATGTAATCATGATATTATTGATAATGGAAATGATATTAGTGAACTAGATCATGTTGAAAATCAAGATTTTATATGGATATGTAAAGAATTTAAAGTTAAAAGAAGTGAACTTGAAAATAACAATTATTACTTGTTATTTAATAAAGAAAGTACAAAAATTAATTCTCATTGGATTTTGGATAGTTCTAAAACCGAAATTAATATAGAAAATTCAATTACATCCCCTATTATTAATTTAAATAGGTATTTCGAAGATAATTTAGCTAATGAAAGCTCTTTGATATTTTATTTACATTGTAAAGTTCCGAAAAAAGATAAAAATAAATTTGAATGTGTTTTAGCATCGGTTCCATATGACTTAAACCTTGATAATATTAATATTGATTATTTCAAAACTCAAAATTCTTATTTCATATTAAAAACTTGGTATGAATGAGCCATGACCCCCTAATTGAAATAAAATCAAATAACAAAAATGTGCAAAACTGCCAAAGCTACTGTAACAAGAATCAAAGAAGATATCGAATCAGTTATACTTGTTGAAATTGGAATCACTATATTATCTGGGTTGAAACCTTTTCTATAGGAAATAGAAGATATAAAAAAGACTATTAAAATCATTATACCTATCAAAATCATTCCAGAAACTGTACTTATAGATAGAATACTGAAAAACCCAATTCCAGGAAAATTAAGGAGTCTTGAAGATGCTTCAGCCAAAAATCCAATGATTGGATATATGATAATAGCTAAAACTACAATTATTAAGAAATTATTTACGCTAGTTTTTTCAGGCTTTAAAACTGGTTCAATTAATCCCGCATGAAGGGCGGATGAAAGCCTTGCACCTAAAATACTTACTAAATTACCACTTTCACCAGAAAACAATGGAACCAATGTTAAAAGACTTGGATTTTTAAGAAGTACAGAAATAGAGCTATTCAAAAATCCTCCAGCGGAAACTCCTAAAACTGAAGAAAGAAGAAGTACTGGAGTAGATTGCATCACAATGTCCCTCATTTCACCTTCTGATCTTATAGCATAAATAAATACTATGATAGTAATTATAATAGCTAAAATAAATAATGAATATTTTAAAAGAACATGCGAAAGTAATGAAACTATAATTAAAGATAATATAATTGATGGTAATGTAAATAAATCTCCAAAAGCAGCTATAAGTGGAGTAGAAATATTATCTGGATCCCATCCATTCTTAAAACTTTTTAATGATATGAGCATGGTTAATGGTAACATTATAACACTGGAAATTAAACCAGCGAATACTGAAATTAGTGTAAAGTCCAGTAAACTCATACTGTCAAAATTAAAGAGTGTGCATATTCCTTTTGCTAAAAATGCTAAGAAAAGAGATAATATTAATGTTAAAATCAAAGAAGATAGGATATTTTCTGTTAATATTTTAGAACGTTTAAGTTTTGGAGATATAAGGCCAATGTGAAGATTTGAACCTAATCTAGACCCTAATGCTCCAAAAATATTTCCCCTCATTCCAATAGCCCCCGGAATAAGGACCATTAAACCAGGAAATGTTTCTAAAAAGAAAGTCATGTTTCCAAGGATGATACCTGCAAATAAATCACCAATTGCACAGATTAAAAGAGCTATTAATCCTTCTTTAATGACAGAATTACTATCTTTAAAAAATGAATTAAATCTATTAATTGCAGAATAGACAAGAGAACAAAGCATTTCTAGCTTTTCATAAAGGAACAATATTGAGTTGACTATAAATAAAACTAACATGTTTAATATATGTCGAATCATCTTCAATAGAAGCTTTGTTTTCTTCACATAAATCACCCACAAACATTTTATCAACTCAAATCTTTACAAAAATATATTAAAATATTATTCTTAATTGTTAAAAACTAAATATTTTAAACTAAACTAATATTATATTAAACTAATATTTTAAACTAAACTAAATTATATTAAACTAAATTATATTAAACTAAACTAATATTTTAAACTAAAAATTATTATTAATTAATAGAAGAATCTATTAAAATAAATATTATATTAAAAGCTATCACTCATCGATAAGATCTGAAATCTCATCTAAAGAAATTTTTCCACTAGCCAATTTTCTAAGTAAATCAGAACCAAACTCTGTTCCTTTTGCTATTAAAGTATCTTCAATATAAAGCATAGTATTTTTATCAGGACCATAAATCCAAGATTCATCTCTTCTAATAGCTATTACTCTCATACCCGTCCTATTTGCTAAAAATAGCTCTCCTAAAGATTTATTAGATAGTTCTGATCCATGTTGAATTTTCACACTTATTATCATCTTGTCAGATTCTTCCATCACCATTTTAAAAACTGGATGTGGTTTAAATCCTTTAATAACTATGTCAGCTAAGTCTTTAGCAGCATTAGCTATACTTTCAGCTGCTTCAGCTATTTCAAGAAGTGCTGTTAATTTTTCTGCATCCTCATTTGAACGAGCTGCCACGAGAGATTGCTTTTTTATTTCATAATTTAAGCTATTTACCTTGTTTTCTAGCTTTGAAACTTCTTTAGCTGCATCTTTACTATTAAAAAGAACGGCAGAATAAGCTAAATCTACCATTAGCTCTGATAAATTCTTCATTTCTATTAAAATATCTTTAATGCTTGACATTTCTGTCTCCTACCTGTGTTTATTACATCTTCAAGTTAATATATTAATAAGTTATTGATTATTATTGATTGTTTTTATTATTAAAATTCCATTCTGCTTATAAAACAATTTATAATATATTAACTTTCATGTATTAATAAACTTATCATTAAACTCAATTCTTTAAAATGAATTTAACAAAAAGATGAATTAAAGAAAAATGAATTTAACAAAAAGATGAATTACAGAAAAATGAATTTAACAAAAAAGTCTCATTATTTTATCATTGTCTTAATAGTTTTATTTTATCTTGTTGCTAAAATACAATGCCTTCTTAATTTTAAAAGTTCTTTTTTCTTGGATTTTAAATCTTCTGGATTCTTCAAAATAGTAGGTAATGAATCTTTGATACATTTTATGGTATTTTTTTCATGAATCCATTCACAATCTTCACAACTCCAAACATTCTTGTTTTTTATCCATTTTCCTCCAGTTGAGCTATCTCCACAAGGATAAAAAGGGCAATAGCAAAAATCACAATATTGTGGGTCAGAATGGCAGGGATAATATTCACAAGATTTATTTAAACCAGTTGGTGTTTCCATATCTAAATATTTTGTATAGAAATCATTAGCTAATGGATGAATTGGTGCTTTGACAACATAACCTCGTGGAGTAATCATATATCCATCATATTCATAAGTTAAGGAATTACCTATAATCAATGTAGTAGACATATTAATTTCATCTTCATCAAGCTGGTTTAGAGTTATAATTTTAGTTTTTGAAGGGTTTTGAGTACTGTCTACAATTCCAATTAAAGTAGTTGGGTCTTTCAATTCATTTAATATTTCTTGAAAACGTTTAAAAGGTTTTTTTCGTGTTTTGCTAATTGGATTATAAATAGCTATTATAAAATCAGCTTTAATTGCATATTCAATTTTTTTTTCAATTTCAGAAAGAGGAGTTAATATATCACTTAAACTAATAGCTGCAAAATCATGTAATGGTGCTCCAAGCAAAGATGCTGAATAATTAAGGGATGTTACTCCTGGAAAAACTTTAAGTTTTATTCCATCATATTTACCAATAAGTTGAAACATGAGATTGGCCATTCCATAAACTCCAGGATCTCCAGAGCTAACTAAAGCAACATTCTTCCCCTCAAGACTTTTGGATATAGCAAGCTCCCCTCTTGCAATTTCATCCCCCATACCTTTCTTAAAGACTTCTTTTTTCTCTATTAAGTCAGCTATTGAATTTATATATTTTTTATAACCAATGACAACATCAGATTCTTCTAAAGCTTTGAGTGCTGAAATAGTTATATTTTCTCTGTTTGGACCAATTCCAATAATATTAATCATCAGTTCACCAACAAATATGATAGAAATCTAGAAATATTCATTAGAAATTATTGATTATATAATTTCAAGATAGATATTATCTTAATAGTTGTTACATTAACTTCAATACCAGAATCAGTACGAACAGCTGAAGCTGACGCTTTTACTTCATAATCTGGGATTTGAGATAGGATAATTTGACCTTTAGTTGCATTAGGTGAAGAATAACACAAAGCCGTTATATTAACATCAAGTTTTTCATCATTTTGGCTGTTATAAGTCGTTATAGTGGTGTTATTAAGATCTACACCATCTACCTTTGCAAGGGACGTTATCTTATCGGCTACATCGGCCATGTTTGTTATGTTTATTTGGTTTGGATCCTTAAGAAGGATGCTATCAATATTTTCAGGACTAAATATTCCTGAAATGATTTCAATCTGTAAATCAATAAGTCCTTTAACATCTGGAGCTTCAGAAGTTATAATTGTATATGAGCTAAGAAGCCCAGCTTCAAAAAATCCTATAAAAAGTAAGATAATAAGTATAGCTTTAAGTATTTTTGGCATAAAATCACCTAATAAGATTTAAGATCTCTCATAAATTTAATATTTATTAATTAAATAAGAATATATTCAAAATATAATACTTTTTAAAATAATAATCTTATTAATAGTTTTTTAAAATAATGACCCTATCAATATTTTAAAATAATATAAGAATATATGAACATTGAAATATTATAATAAATTTTTAAAAATTATTTTAATTAGAATAAAATTAAAATAACATATGAATAATATTATAGTTATATTTATTTTTTATAATAAAATTAACTATTAATTAATTAATAATTTGTTTGAATTAAGTTAAAAATATAAACTAAAAAAAGTATATTAAATATAATTAATTCTCTTAATATGAAAAATATAATTAATTTTCTTAATATGAACAATATAATTAGTACTGAACTAGATATGTATGACAACAAAAATTCTTTTTAAATTTGCTGAAAAGGGTATTAACTTATCACCAGAAGCTTATGAAAAAATAAACAGTTTAGAAGATCCTTTAGACTTTTCATCTTCCTTAATTGTGAAACTAAAAAGTCAAGAATTTTCTGAAAAAGATTTAATGTCGTTGAATGACAGTATTGTTGAGGAATTCATAAAAATCCTAGGATTAGATCAATCCAAGAAGACTGAATCCAAATCACAAAAAGGCTTATTTACTTATGATAAAGAGAATAATAAAAATAATCAATTTGAAACAAATGAAAAAGATATAAATAGTAATATAAATGCAGATTATGAAGAAAAAATAAGAGTTGAACCAAATACTATAAACTCCCATACAAAAACAAAAATAAGCTCTGAAATAAAAGAAAGTAGAAAAACAGCCAATAAATATAAGAAACCAGATAGTTGTAAAAATATTACATTGAAAAATGAATACAAAAAACATAATAACTCTGAAAACATTACATTAAAACCTGATAACTCTGAAAACATTGCACTAAAACCTGATAACTCTGAAAACATTGCACTAAAACCTGATAACTCTAAAAATATTGCACTAAAACCTGATAACTCTGAAAACATTGCACTAAAACCTGATAACTCTAAAAATATTGCACTAAAACCTGATAACTCTAAAAATATTGCACTAAAACCTGATAACTCTGAAAACATTACATTAAAACCTGATAACTCTGAAAACATTACATTAAAAAATGAATACAAAAAATCTGATCCTGACAAATTTAAAAGAAATTTAACATCACATGATGTTGATTTTGATTTTAAAATTATACAAGATACTAGTAAAAAATCTTACACCAGTGGTGAAATTGGAAATTTAATTGCTTATTTTAAAAGTAGATATAGTAAAATATCAAATATTCTTTCAAAAAGGCCTGAACTAAAAGCTTATCAGAAAATAAATGATATTGAAGAAGGTGCAAGAGATTTAAATGTTATTGTAATGGTTAGAGATATTAGAGCTACGAAAAATGGTCACAAAATCGTTGAATTTGAGGATGAAACTGGAGAAATCAACGTTCTCTTTCACAAAGATAATCAAGAATTATTCAAAGCTTCAGAAAAACTTGTTAAAGATGAAATAATTGGTTTAATAGCTGAAAAAAAAGGTACTTTGAATGTAGCTACCAGGATAATTAACCCAGGAGTTCCAAGAATTCCGAGAAAAGAAATGGATTTTGCAGCAGTTTTTACATCTGATATTCACATTGGAAGCTTAACATTTTTAGAAGATGCCTTTGTAAGATTTACAGAGTGGATAAATGGTGATTTTGGAAGTGAAGAACAAAGAAATATAGCTAAAGATGTTAAATATCTAATTGTAGCTGGAGATATTGTGGACGGAATTGGTATTTATCCAAATCAAGATAAAGAATTAGCTATTAAGGATATCACAGAACAATATGATGAAGCAGCACGACTACTTGGAAATATTAGGGGTGACGTCAAAATAATAATAACTCCTGGAAACCACGACGCCTCAAGAGTAGCTGAACCACAACCTGCAGTTCCTGAAAAATATGCAAAGTCTCTTTATGAATTAAATAATGTTGAATTTGTAAGTAATCCTGCAGTTGTTAGTTTAGATGGGTGGAATACATTAATTTATCATGGACGTGGTTTTGATGATTTAGCTATGACAATTAAAGGATTCTCACATGAAAAAAATGATCTTATCATGGAAGAATTACTAAATAAAAGACATCTTGCCCCAATTTATGGTGAAAGAACTCCACTTGCTTCAGAATTAGAAGATCATTTAGTTATTGATAACATTCCAGATATTTTCCACACAGGCCATGTTCATATAAATACATACAAACATTATAACGGAGTTCATATGATTAATTCTGGAACATTCCAGACCCAGACTGAATTTCAAAAGATTTATAATATCGTTCCAACATGTGCTGAAGTTCCTGTGCTTCATAAAGGAGTTTATAAACAATTAAAATTCATTTAATTTACTAAATTCATTTATTTGTTAAATTTAGACACTGCATTAGTTAATAGCTAATAAAATTAATAAATTTATATTATATTTAGAAAGAAGTTATTTTTATTTAAATTAATGAATGTGAGGAATATAATGAAAAATGATATTAAAGCCTTAGTTGATGTATCAAAATATTTATTTGAAAGAAAATTGGTTTCTGGTAAAGCTGGAAATATAAGTTCAAGATTTAAAAATGATGAAATAGAAATAATAGCTATTACTCCAACGATGATTTCTTTGGGTAATTTAAAAGAAGAAGATGTTGTTTTGGTTGATATTGATGGTAATAGCTTAACTAAAGGAACCCCTTCATCTGAAGTTAATCTTCATCTAAATATTTACAAAAAGCGAAAAGATGTTAATGGAATAGTTCACACTCATTCACCATTTGCCACAGGTTTTTCTTTTTCAAACAAGAAGATAAAAAGATTAGAAGGTTTTGGTAAGATAAAAAATCCTTATTTAATTGATGTTGAGTATAAAAAACCTGGAAGTGATGATTTAGCTATTAGTGTAGCTAAAGCATTGGCAGATGAAGATGTTCTAATACTTAAAAAACATGGTGTGTTATCTACAGGTTCTAATATAGAAGAAGCTTGTTTATTAGCTGAATTTGTTGAAGACATGGCTAAGACTCAGTTTATTTCTAATATGCTAAGATTATGAAGTTCAATTTAATCAAAACTTCTATTGTAAAAATTTAAAAATTATGATCTTGTATTTACAATCCTAAATAAAATAAAAAAAATAATTAAAAATAAAAAAATTAGATTGATATCAATTTATAACTCGAAATAAAATAAAAAAATAATTAAAACTAATTAGTAGATGAAAAACTAAAATTAATAGATGAAAATGATTGTAAAAACTAGATAAAATTAATTAGCCTTAATAGATTCTAATTTACTTAAAATCTCCCAAATCAAGGTTCTTGCATGAATTGGTATGTTTGGATCATTACTAATTTCATCTAATATTAAAATAACTGAACTTACTCTAACAGTTTCATCTTGTTCTGTATCATTTAAAAGTTCATTAGATTCATCAGCAGCTCTCCTAATATTACGTGGAACGCTTGGGTTTTCCATGATATGTTTTAATATCTCAGAAACTTCATTAAAAATATTATTGCTCATGATATAATCCTCCAAAAAAATTAAAATAAATATTACAATAAAAATAGTAAAATTTAGTTATAAATATATATTACATCAAGCTATTTAAATAGCTTTTGGTAATTTTTAGTAATCTTGATGTTTTTATAATATAAGCTCATTTTGTATTATTACTTTTTAGACATTAGCTTTTTAAAATTAGCTTTTTAAAAAATATAATGTGGAAAAAATTTCTTAAAAATAAAGATATTGAAAATTTTCTTAAAATTAAAAATATTTTTAATTCTTGAATTAAAAAAGTTTTAGATATAGAATTCAATAGCTATTGTGAACTAGCCACAGCCACTGTTACACCATCAATAGCTATTTTTTTGTGAATTATCTTTGAATTAACTCCTGATACAATTAAAGCACTTGGTTCACAAACCCCAGGTATATCAAATTTTTTATTTACAAATTCTGAAAAAGAAATATCAGAACTATCTAAATTCTTAATTTCATCTGTATTTACTATTTTAAGTGGTTTATTAAAAGTTTTAGATGCTTCAATTATACCTTTCTCGTTTTTTTTCATTTCTACTGTTGCCAAGTAATCAATTCTTTCAATTGGAAGGTTTAAAGTGTCCATGACTTTTTCAATAGCTATCATTACTTTTTCTTTAGAAATTCCTGCACGAGCTCCAATACCAACAACTATTTTTTTTTGATTTAAAAAAAGTAAATTATCATTAAAAATAGCTATTATCTCATCTGAAACATTGTTCAAGGCTAACTTGTCAATGTTTTCTATTGTATTATCATTGTTTTTTAGGTCTAGGATTTCAAGTGTATTATTTTTTAAATAATTGTTTAAATCATCTATATAATTATTAACGCTTGATTGTGAATTATTCAAATTATTAAGTAACAAATAAACTTTCTCATCTTCTAAAATAGCTTTATTAAAAATTAAAATATCTTTAGGGTTTTTTATTCTCCAATGATATTTATTAGCTAAAGTATCAATCCCTATTTTCCCATTAATATCTGTAGCTGTTGTTATAATTTCTTGTATATCTAGAAGTTTAGCTATTTTCTTAGAAAGTTCATTAGCTCCTCCAAGGTGGCCTGATAATAAGCTTATTACATATTTTCCATTATCGTCCATTGATAAAATAGCTGGGTCTGAATATTTATCTTGTAGTTTACTGCAAATACTCCTAATAAGTATTCCTGTGGCCATTATTCCAATTATTGCATCATATTCATTAAAAATATGATTAATGTGAGTTTTTATATTTTTATGGACGGTCTTTACATCCATAATTGTAGGATCATCTTCTAATAATGTTTTTATTTTAGATGATAATTCTTTTCCTTTTTTAGATACTGATAAAATAGCTATTTTCATCTTACCACAGCATATCATTATTTATAAATTATTAAAATATAATAAAAATGCACTTAAAATATAATTAAAATGTACTTAAAATATAATTTAGAAAATGAAATTTAATATAATAAAAAATATTAAAAGGATAAAATAACAAGAAACTTAACCTAAAAAATGTATTTTTTATTAATATTGAAGACCTTTTATCTTTTTTTATTAAGTTAAAATCATGTAGAATATAAAGCGTGTTCTAAAATATCATTATCACATTGAAGAGATATTATATTTGTTCTTCCTTTACCTCGTCCCCTAGATATAGTGTTGGTTGATATTATTCCTAGCATCTCTAGTTCATTTATAAAATCAAAAATTCTTCGGTATGACACTGAATCTCCTTTTGAAACTTCCTCATACATCTCATAGAGCTTTCCAGAAGTAATCTCTTCTTTATCCATTGTTAACTTTAAAATAGCTTCTAATACTCGTTGTTGTTGGACTGGTAGTGTCATGATAAGGTCTGTTATTTTATTATGTTCAATTTTATCCTTAGCTTCTCTAACAAGAGCACCATAAACTATATTAGATTCTTTTTCATCTGCTAATTCTCCAGCTGTTCTTAAAAGATCAAGAGCATATCTAGCGTCTCCTTCTTCCTTGGCAGCCATAGCTGCACAAAGAGGTATAACATCATTTTCTAAGGAATCATTGATAAAAGAAAGATCAGATCTCTCTTGCAATATATCAACAAGTTGTTGAGCACCATAAGGTGGAAAAACAATTTCTCTATCTCTAAAACTACTCATCACTCTAGATTTTATGAATTTTTTAAAATCAACATAATTACTAATTGATAATATTGAAACGTTATCTGTTCTAGTTAAAGTGTAAAGAATCCCATCTCCATCATTTTTAAGAAGAATATCTATCTCATCTAAAACAACTATTAGAATCATGTTCTTTCCAAAAGCAGTTTTCTTGAAAATATCTCTAAATGTATTTACTACTTCTGCTTTTGTCCATCCCCTATAAGGAACATCTCTACCCATCTGTTGGCATAGTTTAGCTATTACCTGGTATTCTGTAGTATAATCTGTACAACGAATATATTCCGTTCTTATATAAACATCTTTACTACTTGTAGCTTCTTTCAATTGATTCATAGCAAATTTAGCTGCTGCTGTTTTTCCAGTTCCTGTTTTTCCATAAATTGTAACATCAGAAGGAGTTACATTATTCAATGCTTCGATCCAATATTTAGCAATTGATGTTATTTGTTCGTCGCGGTGTGGTAAGTGTTCAGGTAAAAACCTATGATCTAAAAATTGTTTATCTTTAAAAACTGATCCCCTATCCGCTAAATTATCGAAAATATTACTCATAAAGTCCCCACCAATATGTTTAAACTTTAAAATTGATTCAAAAGCTAATTTACCAAATATTTTATTATGTAAATAAATATTTGTTATGTAAATAAATATTTTTAGCTTTAAATAATTCAATTTGTTAAATTACGATTAAATATACAAATATTTATAAGATAATCACAGATAAGATTATATATAATCAATTTAAATGTGGAAATAAATTAATTATATATAATCAATTGAATAATCATTGCAATTAAAATTATAATAAAATATCAAATACACGTCAATATTAAATACACATCTATACTAAAAATAATTAATAAATATTATCATTAAATACTTTTTTAATGATTCTTATTTTATACAAACTCTTTTATTTCTAAATAAGATAAATGAATATTTAAATGAATATTTGAATGAAATTATCAATTAAAAAAGGTCTTTTTTAACATGACTTTCAAGTGTATCTTATGCTTCCAGTGTATTTATTAAAATTACTATAGATAAATGTATTTATTAAAAAAACAAGTGAAGTTATGATTTTTTATTAAATGATATGAATATTGATTTAAATTGAGGTAATTGACTTAATTTAATAATCAAATCTTAAAAATCATTGGTACTGTTTAAATTAATTTTTTAATATGTTATTTATATTATAAATTAGTATTTAACTCATTAACAATATTTTAGTGGAAAATATATTGAAAAGAATAATTTAAAATAATATAATGTTTAATTGGTCTATAAATATTTATATTATTCATATCTAATAAGCTTTTTTTAATATAATAAATATAATTTTAAATAAATAAATAATAGCACTAAAATAAATTTTTAAATGAAAAAGCTATAATTTCCGTTTAAAATTAGACATGGATTTCAAGTGTAATTATCATATTTCTATTATAGATTTTTTTGTTTTTGATAGGATATATCATTAATAAGCTAAAAAATATTCAATTTGATATCATTAATATTTAGTTAATATGATAAATTTCTACTATTTCATGAAAATAATGAATTTCTAAAATATGAATTCATTTAATTATTAATATGTAATTAAAAAATAATTGAATTAAAAAATAAAAATTCTGTCAAAAAATAAAAGAAAATAAAATATATAAAATTTAAATATTTTATAAACACGTTTATAATATATATTAATGTGTAAAAAATTTAGAAGTTAGAGGTGCATTGCAAGTGAAAAGAAAATTTCATTGAAGTTATTTTGAAGGGGTGTATTGCAAGTGAAAAACCCCTGATTTTTCAATTTGTTCTTTTTTGAAATTGATAAATATTAACAAAGTTTAATAAAATTAAAACGTTTATAATAAATTAAATTAAGTATTATTGAATAATAACTAATAAATATTGAATTAAATACTAATAATAAAATAAAATGTGTTGTAAAAACTATAAATTAATTTAATTATGTCTTTAATCAATTATTAACCTTAAAAACACAGGAGTATAATATTCTTCAAGTGTATTCAGTTGCAATATATGTCTTCATTCTTAATAAACCTGATTATATCTTTCACTTGAAATATACCTCTCTCTCAATTTTACATTATAAGATAAAAAATATATATGAAAAATCAATAAAACAAAAAAAAATTATTAATAAATAACTAATATATATGAGAAAATAATATACAAGATATAAATTTTCCTGTGAAAACATTTAATTATAAATTAATTAATTTATAATATTAATTAATATATAATAATAATTAATATATGATAATATTTAATAATAATCAATATATAATAATATATAATATTAATAGTATATATTATAATTAATACATAATAATTACTATTAATAAATAATTATTATCTATTAATTATGATAAATATATAATGTATTATTAGATATTAAAATAAAAATTAAAAAATAGAAAGATAGAATTTAGATGAACATACTATTATCATCGGCATATGATGCACCGTTAACTCTTCCAAAATCTCTTTCAATAAGCCATATACATTGTAATTTACCTTTAAATACTTTTTTCAAAGCAAAAATTAGGTTATTTTTCGATAATCCATCTTCATATATTTCTTCTGTAATTATAAATCTTTGAAGATTATTATCAGGATGCTCTAATTCAAAATCTAATAAAAATTGATTTAAACTAAATCTAATATCCCAAATGAATTTTTCTTTTTTCTTAATTGAAGCATCTTTAATTATCCCTAATTCTTCTGGAGATATTTCAGTAGCACAGCCAACTAAAAGAACATCTTTTTTGTTTTTTGGCTGAATTAAATCAATAACATGATCTTCAGGATAATTGATAATGAAATGAAAATTGGCATTTTCATCATGTATAACATCTTTATAAAATCCTTCTTCTACTAACCAGTCTCTAATTTGTTTTTCATCGATCATATAACCACAGCTATTCTTTTTAAAATTTTTATTTATTAATCATATTTTTTCTGTTATTAAATTATAATTAAGAAGCGAGTCTTAATATTCGTTTATTAAATTTTATTAATATATCAATTGATTAATATTCATTTTTATTTAATTTATTTAGTTTTATTTTATATTATAATTTAGGATAACGTATTTTAGTTATGAAATGATTTCAAGCTAAAATTGTTTTATACTATAATTCTTATTCACTTTATTATATGTATTAATTTATATATTAATTTTTATAATAATTAATCTAATGATAGAAAATTTTGAAATCATACTTTTTCCAATTATTCTATTTATTTCAATAGTTGTAGACATTATATTTGGAGAATTACCAGTAAAAATCCATCCTGTCGTCCTGATAGGTAAAACTATTGATTATTTTAGTCAATATTTTATAAATATTAAAAGTAGATTATCTGGAGCATATTTAACTATACTAATTATATTGATAGCTATTTTAATGAATTTATTAGTACTTATTTTAGCAACAATTAATATTTATTTATTTATACTAATTTCTTCGATTATTTTATCATCTACATTTTCTATTAAGTTTTTTTTATCTACAGCTGCTGATATAAAAAAAGATTTAGAAAAAGGAATTCAAATAGCAAGAAAATCTATGGCATATCTTGTAAGTAGGAACACTGAAGAATTATCTGAGAAATTAATTGTTTCTGCAACTATAGAATCTTTATCTGAAAATATTACAGACTCTTCTGTAGCTCCAATCTTTTATTATCTTCTATTTGGAACAATAACATTTTTAGTAATTGTATTGACAGAAAACAACTTAAATTTTTACACAAAAACAATCACCATTCTTATTGTAGCAATTACAGCAGCAATGGTTTATAGAGCTATAAATACATTAGATGCAATGGTAGGATACAAAAATAATAAATTCTTTTTTATAGGATATGTTCCAGCTAAAATAGATGATATTTTTAATTATATTCCATCAAGATTTTCAGGGTTAATGGTGGTTTTATCCTCAAGAATTTTAAAAATGAATTTTAAAAATAGCTATTTTATTTTAAAGAGAGATTCTAAAAACTGTTCAAGTCCAAATTCTGGTTTCACCATGGCCCCAACAGCTGGTGCATTAGACATTAAATTAGAAAAAATAGGATCTTACATTATTGGGGATGAAAATAAAGAATTAGATAAGATGGATATAGATAAAGCTATTAAACTAACTAAATTAACAATCATTATTTCCATAATAGTTTTATCAATCTTGTTTTTAATAATAATATCAATTTTCTACTAATAACTCTATATTTCTATTTAATCCTTCAAAATCCTGAGAATTTTTTGTAAAAGATTATTATAGTCCTAGATATTTGATTTAAAAATAATATTAAATTTTTTTCATATTATCAAGATAAACTAATACTTTAAAGACCTTTAATCAGTGATAATCCAATAATATTATTTAAATTCTTTAGAAGCAAGCAACTAAGCATTATTTAATTAAAACCATTAATTAATATAGTTAACATGATTATCTATGCAGTGAATATTATCCGCTATATATTTTATTTATTATATTTATATATAAGATTATTAACTTATTAAATATATTATAGGTTATTATACATGATTTGGTGAAGATATATGAATATTGAAAAAAAAATTGAAGGAAATAAGTTATTGGTTAAAATTAATGGTAGATTAGATACAAATACATCCCCTGAATTTGAAAAAGAATTGAAAAATGATCTCCCAGGCATTAAAGAATTAATTTTTGATTTCAATGATTTAATGTATATATCAAGTTCAGGACTTCGTGTTATTCTCTCAACAGAGAAAATTATGAATAAACAAGGAAATATGATAATCAAAAATGTCAATGATTTAGTAATGGAAGTTTTTGAAGTTACAGGTTTTATTGATATTCTAACAATAGAATGATATCTAAAAATGTAATTATTATTAAAATATTAATTAAATATAATAAAAAGAGTCAAATTTTTTAATGTTAAATATACTTCCAAAAGGAAATATAGTCATAATTAAAAAGATAGGTAAAAATATGGAATTACAATTGGATTAAATAATTTAACTATAACTTCATGATAAAAATATTGTTAAGGTGAGACCATGGATAAACTCATTGTTCCAGCAAAAACTGAAAAATTAAACAAAGTATTAAATTTCATAAATAATCAATTGAAAACATATAATTTTTCAAAAAAATTTGAAACTCAGCTAGAACTTGCAACTGAAGAAATATTTGTTAATATAGCTAATTATGCGCATGAAAAAGATTCTGAAAATTCTGAAATTGCAATATATTCTTTTTTTAATGAAGATTATTCAATATTAACAGTTAGATTTGTAGATAATGGGATTCCATTTAACCCTCTAGAAGAAAAAGATCCAGATATAACTTTAAGTTCTGAAATGCGTGAAATTGGAGGATTAGGAATATTTCTTGCAAGGAAAAATGTCGATGAGATAAATTATCAATATAAAAAAGGAAGAAATATTCTAACATTTAAAAAATTATTGAAATGACTTATTCTATCATCATATAATAATTAACTATATATTTTTGATATTAACTGATGTAATTTTGAATTAAATTCGAAAAAATTTAATAAGTTATAAAAAAATGTTTTAAATAGCTATTTGGGAAGTGGATGGATTAACATGAAAACAGGTAAAAACACAATAAAGAATAACAACATTAAAAAAACTATCAATGAAACAAAATATTATCCTCTTACATTTAACCAAATTGGGATATATTATGATATTTTAGAGAATCCTACCTCAACATTTTACAATATTCCCTTTATAGTTCAATTCAAATCAACTGTTAATGTTAAAAAGCTAAAAAATTCAATAATTAAAACTATTGAAGCACATTCTTACTTAAATACAAGACTTGTTAATATTGATTCAAATATTTATCAAAAAGAAATTGAATCTAAAAATATTGAAATCCATATTAAAAATGAAAATTTCACAGACGACACTTTAAAATCTTTTATAAGGCCATATGATTTATTTAATGAAACATTATATAGATTTGAAATATACAACGGCGATAAAAATGAAGTTTACTTACTTATAGATATTAATCATCTAATATTTGATGGATATTCACTTAATTTATTTATAGATGATTTATTAAAGGCATATGCTGGTGAAAAATTAGAAAAAGAAGAATTTAATGCTTATCACTATGCTCTAGATGAAATAAAAAATAAAAACTCTGTTAAATGTAAAACTTCCCAGAAATATTATAAAAACAAACTATCTGATTTTGAAGGACAAACAAGAATTCATTATAGCTTAAATAATCATATTGGTTTAAATATTAGTGATAATAGCGATATTAGTAGTGATAATTGTGTAAAAAATAGTAATAATGACATAAATAATAGTAATATATTAAACAACCTTAATAATAAAAATATTGAAGAAAGAAAAAATATCAGAGGAAAAGAAGAAAGTGAAATTTTAAAAATTAATAAAGAGCTAATAAACGATTTCTGTAAAAAGCTTAGTATCAAGCCAAGTGGATTATTTTTAGGTGCTTTGAACTTAGCAATAAATAAATTTACCCATGATAAAAGTGCAATGATTGCAGTAATATCCAACAATAGACATAATGAAAAATATAAAAATACTATTGGGATGATGGTTAATACATTACCTTTAGTTTTGAAAACAGATAGTGATTTAAGTGTTGAAAATTATCTTTTAAAAATCAAAGCAGAGTTTTTAGAAATTTTAAATAAACAAGAATATCCTTTATCTAAAATTGTGGATGAATATAAAATTAAACCTGAAATTTGCTATTCTTACAGAGATAAACTTATAAAAGAACATGATTTAGTTTCAATTGATTTAATAGAATCAGATACAGCTAAATTTCCTATATCTTTAGATGTTTATACTGAAAACAATAATTTTATCATTGATCTAAAATATGACAGTTTTTTATATACTAAAAATTTAATGAAATCTTTTGCAGAGTCAATTAAATCAATCGTTCTTAATTTTAATGAAAATAAAACAAAACTTGTTAAAGATATTTCTATAGTTCCTAAAAATATAGATTTTAATTTTAAAGATATTGGGGAAGATTTACCTAATGATTTATTTAAAAAACAAGTTAAAAACAGTCCCAACGAAATAGCTTTAATATCTAATAATGAAGAATTTACTTATAAAGATTTAGACGAAAAATCAGACATAATAGCTACTAATCTTTATCAAAAAGGATTGAATATTGAAGATAGGATAATTATAGCTTTAAAACGAGATGTTAATCTAATTACAACTATTTTAGCTTCTATTAAATTAGGAACATGTTTCATACCTGTTGATCCTAACTATCCTATTGAACGAATAAATTATATCTTAAAAGATAGTGAATCTAAATTTATAATAACTGACTATAGTTCTATGTCTCTTGATAATAATATTAACAATAATACTAATATTAATGAGAATAAGGATAATGAGACTAATAATAAGGATAATAATAAGAACAATAATAAGAATAATAAGGATAATAATAAGGATAATAATAAGGATAATAATGAGAATAAGGATAATGATTCTGAATGGATTAACATAGAGGATTTACTTAAAAAAAATACTGAAAATGATATTATTAAAGATACCAATAATTTATTAGATGTTAAAGTAAAGAAAGATAATTTAATCTACATGATTTATACTTCGGGATCTACTGGAAATCCAAAAGGTGCTATGATTACTCATGTTTCGATGGCTAATTTTGTTTGTCCTAATTATGATTCAAACATTGAAGCAATAGCTATTAAAGATAGTTTAAGGATTTTAGCCACTACAACAGTTTCTTTTGATCCATTTTACCAAGAAATATTCACTTCACTTTTCAATGGCTTAACGTGCGTCCTAGCAGATGATAAACAAGCAAAAAATCCATTAGAATTAGTTAAACTTTTTAAAAAAACAGGTTATAAATCTTTTACAACTACTCCTTCTATATTGCTGCAATATTTAACTGTTAATGAATTTGATGAAGTTTTAAATAATATTGACTCAATAATAATTGGAGGTGAAGCTTTTCCTCCAGTTTTATGGGATAAATTAAAAAAATACCCTAATCTTGACATATATAATTCATATGGTCCAACAGAAACAACTATATCATGTAATTCTAAACTACTTTCTAGAGATAATAATAATATTTCAATTGGAAAACCAATGTTAAATGTTGTAGAAGAAATTATAGATATGGATGGTAATATTCTACCTGATGGTGCAATTGGAGAATTATTAATTGGTGGATATGGCGTTGGTCGCGGATATTGGAAAAGAAGCGATCTTACCAAAGAAAAATTCATTGAAATTAATGGATATAAGTTTTTCAAATCAGGAGACTTAGCTATTCGAGAACCAAATGGTGAATATAAAATTGTTGGTAGAATTGATAATCAAGTAAAGCTTAGAGGGCAACGAATTGAAACAGAAGAGATAGAAAGTGTAATTAATTCAAATAATTTTGTAGAACAATCCTACGTTAAAATAGTTATAATTGATGATAATGAGTATTTAGCTGCTTATACTAAGATTGTAAAAGAAAATAACAATAATACTAATTCTAACAATTCTTTTAATTCTCCTAATCTTAATAATTCTTCTAATTCTTCTAATCTTAATAATTCTTTTAATTCTCCTAATCTTAATAATTCTTTTAATTCTTCTAATCTTAATAATTCTTCTAATTCTCTTAATTTTGTTGATGAGGACAATAAATTTAAAGTAGTTTTAAAACAAGAAATAAGTAAAAAACTACCTGAATATATGATTCCAAAAGTGTTTATCAAGATTGAAGAATTCCCATATCTTCCAAGTGGTAAAATTGATACTAACTCATTACCGATACCAACTATAGATGATTTTTTAATTGAAGAAACAATTAAACCAAGAACAGAAATTGAGGAAAAATTATATGACATAATAGCTGAAACTTTAAAACATGGAAATTTTGGTGTTACTACTAATTTATTATCCATAGGATTTACATCTTTATCTATTATTCATATCTTAACAAAAATATTTAAGGAATTTTCAGTTGATTTGGACTTAACAGAGATATTAAAAGACTCTACAATTGAAAATATAGCTATTTTAATTAATAACACTAAAAATAGTGCTGAAAAATCTAATGAACAACATAATATTCAACTGAACACGGAAACTAGGATTTATGATGATTTTTATCCTTTATGTGAAAATCAGTTAGGAATATTCTATGAATTATTAGATAAACCTAATAGTACTCTTTATAATATACCTTCTTTAGTGAGTTTTAAGGATTATATAGATGTAGATAAATTGAAATTAGCTATTATTAATACAATAAATCTTCATCCATATTTAAACACTCGACTTGTAAAAAAAGATGGTGAAATTTACCAGAAAAACTTCCATAATGATTTCGAAGATGAAAATGATATAAAAATATTTAATGAACCTTTAAGTAATAAAATTAAAAAAGAGTTTGTAAGGCCGTTTGATTTATTTACTGAATATTTATATCGATTTGCTATTTATAAAAACAAAAATAATGTTTATTTACTCACAGATTTCAACCATATAATTTTTGATGGTATGTCTCACAATATATTCTTTAGAGACTTATTTATTAATTATAATAATTTTATAAACGATAATAATAGTGATTATAAGAATAATAATGAGTATGGTGATAGTGGGCATACTACTACTACTACTACTACTACTACTACTGATAATTCTATTGATAATGACGATAGTATTAATTATAAAAAAATTATTATTGATTATGATAAGGTTGATATTAATAATACTAATCTTAAAAAAGAAGAATTCAGTGGCTATGATTTAGCTATTGAAGAAGAACAGCTTAAAAACAGTGAAAAATATAAAGAAGCTGAAAAATTCTTTAAAGACAAAATAGAATTTTTTGAAGGAGTTAGTGAAATAAGCCCTCAATTTATAACAAATAAAAATTCGCCTGATTCTTCTAAGTTAAATGATAACCCTACTGAATCAAACCAATATATATACATTAGCAAAGAAAATATTTTAGAATTATCAAAAGAGTTGAATATAACACCTAATATAATATTTTTAGCAGCTACTAATTTAACAATTAATAAATTTTCTTATTCTCATGATGCATTAATTTCCACTATTGCTAATGGTAGAAACAGCTCTAAATACATGAATACTGTAGCTATGATGGTTAAAACATTCATTTTAGCATTACATACCAATAATAAACTAAATGTATTACAATATCTTTTAGATATTAATGAAACATATTTAGATTCTCTTAAACATAGTTTTTATCCAATATCTAGAATTGTTGAAAAATATACTATTAAACCAGAAATAATGTATGCATATCAGGGAGATATTAATGAACACCATGAAGATCTTTCATTTGAAGACTTAGACATTGATTCTGCAAAATTCAAATTTTCAGTAAATGTTTTTGAAGAAAAAGAAAATTTTAAAGTTAAAATAGGATATTATGACGAATTATATTCTGAAGAATATATTAAAACGTTTTTAAATAGCTTTAAAATAATTATAAAGGAATTTATTCAGAATCAAAAGAAGGCTGTTAAAGATATAAGTATTTCAAAATCAGTCAAAGAGATTAACAATGGATTCACCCCAAAGCCAATTCCACAACAGCTATTAAATAAAATTTTTGAAAATAATGTAAGTAAAAATTTAGATAAGATATCTTTAATAGCCGAAGATGGAGAATTTACTTATGATGAGCTAAACAAAAAAGCTAATAGAATAGCTAATGCTCTTATAAGTAAAGGAGTGAAGGTAGAAGATAAAATAATGTTCATGTTAAGGAGAGATAGTAATCTTATCGCAACGGTTCTTGGGATAGTTAAAGCTGGATGTACATTTATACCAATCGATCCTGAATATCCAAAAGATAGAATAAAGCATGTAATGTCAGATAGTGAATCTAAATATATAATTACCAATAATGATTCTGATAATTTAGAAAATGAATTAGATGTAGAATATTTATTAAAAGAAGAAGATGAATCTAACCCTAACCCTAAATTGATTCCAGATAATTCAGCTTATATAATTTATACTTCTGGTTCAACAGGTAAACCTAAAGGAGTGATTTTATCTCATAGTAACATTTCTAATTATGTAACTCCATCTAAAGAAAATGTTTATGCTCATGCTTTAAAAGAAAAATCTAACAGATTATTATCAATAACAACAGTAGCTTTCGATTTATTTTTACATGATATTTTTCTCGCTCTGATGAATGGATTAACTGTTGTTTTTGCAAATGAAGAAAGTTCAAAAAATCCAATAGAACTTGTTAAATTCTTTAAAAAATCGAAATCTGATGCTTTTTCTACCACACCATCACGAATGAGTCAATATTTAGAATTTGATGAATTTAAAAATATATTAAATTATTGTAAAATTATTAGTCTTGGTGGTGAGAAATATCCTCTGAAATTACATAAAACTCTTGAAACTATTACGGATGCTGAAATATTCAATGTTTATGGACCAACAGAAACAACAATATCTTCTAATACCAAACATATTACTAATGATATTATAACTGTTGGTAAACCTTTACTTAATGTAGTTGAAATGGTTGCAGATATTGATGAAAATCCATTACCTCCAGGAATTATGGGAGAATTATATATTGGAGGATTTGGTGTTTCTAAAGGTTATTTAAACAGAAAAAAACTCACAAACGAACGATTTATTAACATCGATGGTTTAAACTATTATAAATCTGGAGATTTTGCTATTGAAGATGAAAGTGGGGAATATGCTATAATTGGAAGAATGGATAATCAAATAAAGCTTAGAGGACTTAGAATAGAAATTGGTGAAATTGAAAATATCATTAGTAATTATCCCACTATAAAAGAAATTGTTGTTTTAATAAAAGAAATTAAGTTTAATGAACATTTATGTGCATATTTTACTAGTAGTGAAACTATTGATATTAATGATTTGAAAACTAAATTAAAAGAAAAATTAGTTCCCTATATGGTTCCATCTTATTTTATTGAATTAGATGAATTACCTATGACTCCAAATGGAAAAACTGATATTAAAAAATTACCTGAACCTCCTGGATTAGATTCTACTGAAATAAATATAAATATAGATGAAAATATTCATGAATTTGATAATTCTCCAAGTAATATAGTTGAGGAGAGCATCTTTAATATTGTTAAGGATATAATTGGATATGAAGATTTTGGAATCAACACTGATTTGTTCCAAATAGGATTTACTTCACTTTCTATTATTAAATTAATGGTCAAAATATCGGAAAAATTTGATGTAGAGCTTACTTTAGCTAATATATTGGAAAATGAGAATATAAGAAATATATCTAATCATATTATAAATATTATATTTTCCTATTCATCTGAAGTCCAAGCATTAAATGAAAGATTAACATCGTTGTCATCTGAGAAAGAAATAGATAAAAATAATGATATTGGTATTCAATATAATAACAATAAACTAATTGATTTTAAAGAAGATATTGTTGTTGATAATGGTAACAGTGGATTAGTTGATTTTAAAGAGGATATTGTTGTTGATAATGGTAACAGTGGATTAGTTGATTTTAAAGAGGATATTGTTGTTGATAATGGCAATAACAATGAGCTATATCCTTTAACTCAAAATCAACTTGGAATATATTTAGATTATGTTAAAAATCCAGATAAATTAATATATAATATACCTTTTGCAATAACTTTTGATAAAGATATTAATGTAACTAAATTAATTGAATCTGTGAACAATTCTATTTATAATCGTCCATATATAATGGTAAAATTAATTGAGGAAAAAGGACAAATTTATCAAATTAAAAATAATCTGATTAATACTAATAATAATACTAATAATCTTAATAATGATTTAAATAATAATAAGCCATATGTTGATATACCAGTTATTAAGGAAAAAGTGACTGAAAAAGTAAAAAAAGACTTTGTTAAACCTTTTAATCTATTAAATGATGACCTATTCAGATTTAAAATATATAAAAATGAAGAAAATGTAACTCTTTTAATTGATTTTCATCATATAATATGTGATGGTTATTCATTAAATTTATTTTTACATGATATTAAAAAAGCTTACAATAATGAACAATTATCTGTTGAAAAATACACTGGGTTTGATTTACCATTAAAAGAGAAAGAATTTGAAAAGACAAAATATTATAAAGAAGCTGAATTATATTACAAAAATAAATTGAAAGGTTTCGATGGTGAGCAAGTAATAAGCCCAGATAAAAATAATAACGAAATAAATGGAAATGTAGTGAATAAGTCAATAATTATTTATAAAAACACGATCGATGAATATTGTAAAAACAATTATTTAAGTCAAAATACATTATTTTTATCAGCTGTTACAATAGCTCTAAGTAAATTTGTATATAATGAAAATATATTAATATTTAGTCTATTTAATGGTAGAGATGATATTAATTACTCTGATACATTTGCAATGATGGTTAAAAATATTCCAATAATAGCTAAAATAGATGGTGAAAAAACTATTGGAGAATATTTAAAATATATGGGAGAAAATTATTTCAATTTAATCAAATATAGCTCATATCCATCAACAAAACTTATGGAAAAATATGAAATAAAACCTGAGTTTATATATTCATATCAAGGACAAATTCTCGATGAATTAGAAGTGGATGGTAAAAAAATAGAAGTTGAATCATTAGAATTAGATACTACAAAATCTAAACTAGCTATTCAAGTAGAAGAAACTCAAAATAAATTTAAAATTTTAACAGAATACAATGATGCATTGTATAGTGATGACATAATTAAAAAATTCTTAAAAAGTGTGGAATCCATAATATATCAAATTATAAACAGTAATAATATTGAAAACAATAATAGAAATCCAGATAATACTAAAACTGAAAACAACACTAAAGATGAAGATAATACTAAAACTGAAAACAACACTAAAGATGAAGATAATACTAAAACTGAAAACAACACTAAAGATGAAGACAATACTAAAAATAAGCTCAAAAACATATCACTCATATCTAAAGATGAATTAGAGTCAATTGACAAGAATAATCCCTTAACTCCGATTAAAGAACAGTTATTAAATAAGGTTTTTGAAAATCAAGTAGAAAAAAGTAAGGATAAAATAGCTTTAATAGCAGAAGATGGAGAATTTACTTTTGATGAATTGAATAAGAAATCCAATAGAATAGCCAATGCTCTTATAAAAAGAGGGGTGAAAATAGAAGATAAAATAATGCTCATGGTTAATAGAGATAGTAATTTAATAGCTTCTATTTTAGGAATAATCAAAGCTGGATGTGTTTATATTCCTATTGATCCAGAATACCCTGAAGATAGGATAAACCATGTCATGAGTGATAGTAAATCTAAATATATTATAACAAATAAAAATTTACCTAATAAGATAACTATAGATGAACTTTTAAGAGAATCTAATGATAAAAATCCTAATCCAAAAATAACTCCTAAAAATTTAGCTTATATTATTTATACTTCTGGTTCCACTGGAAAGCCAAAAGGTGTCATGATTACTCATGAAGGAATAACTAATTTAATTTATCCTTCAGAAAAAAATGTTTTCACATTTGATTTAGTAAAAAGAGCAAGTAAATTATTATCGGTAATTACAGTTGCATTTGATCCTTCTTTAAATGATTACTTCAATACTCTTATGAATGGATTAACATTAATATTTGCAAATGATGTAGAATCTAAAGACCCAATAGCACTTTCTAAATTATTTGCTAAAACAAAGCCAGATGCATTTAGTCTGACTCCTGCAAGATTAATGCAATATTTAGAGTATAAAGGAATTCAAGAAGGATTAAAAAATTGTAAAGTCTTAATACTTGGAGGGGAAGCTTATAGCTTTAAATTGCATAAAACAATAAGAAAATATAGTAATGCAAATATTTTCAATGAATATGGCCCAACTGAAATTACAATAGCTTGTAATGGTAAGAAAATCATGGATGACGATGAAATAATAACTGTAGGTAAACCATTATTTAATGTAAAAGAACTAATTCTTGACATGGATAATAATCCATTACCTCAAGGAATTATAGGTGAATTAGCTGTTGGGGGTCTTGGAGTTTCAAAAGGGTACTTAAATAGAGAAGAACTTAATAAAGAAAAATTCATAGAAATAAATGGAGATATTTATTACAAAACTGGTGATTTCGCTAAATGTGAAAAAAATGGGGAATATTCTATATTGGGGAGAATGGATAATCAAATAAAACTTAGGGGACTTAGAATAGAAATAGGTGAAATTGAAAGCAAAATAAATGAATATTACAAAATTAAGTCTTCACTTGTAATCATAAAGACTATTAAATCTCAAGAACACTTATGTGCATACTTTACAGCTTCTGAAAATATTGATACTGATGATTTAAAAACTGAAATATCTAAGCATTTAGTTCCTTATATGGTTCCAAGTATTTTTACTCAGTTAGATGAGTTTCCACAAACTTCTAATGGAAAAATTGATGTAATATCTCTCCCTGAAGCTGAAATAAGTAGAAATGATTATTTAGCACCTGTAAATGATGATGAAAAATCCTTTGTTGAGATATTTGAAAATGTTCTTAAAGCAGATAAAATTAGTACTAATGATAATTTTTTCATGCAAGGTGGAACTTCTCTTTTAGCTACAAAAGTTGTTGTAGAAGGGGTTAAAAAAGGATATACTATTTCTTACGGCGATGTTTTCAAATACCAAACTCCTCAAAAAATTGCCAATGCAGTAATTAATAATAAATTTGCAGCTTCTCAATTTATTGGTAATGAGACTGTTGATAATAATGAAGATGAAGGAATAACTATTGAAAAAGAGGAAATAATTGAAAATGAGGGAATTATTGAAAATGTAGCTAAAAATGATTTAAATATTAATGAAAATTCCAAATTATATTCTATAGATAATATAAATTCTAATAACCTTACTAACAAATTAAAAGATATTTTAAAATTGAAAAATCTTGAAAACTTTGATAAGGATAAAATAGAAGATTTGGGCAATATATTATTAACTGGTACTACTGGATTTTTAGGTATACATATTTTACAAGAATTTTTGGAAAATGAAACTGGAAATATATATTGTATGTTACGTAAAGGTAGACAATCTGATGTAGAGAAGAGATTGAAAACATTACTATTTTATTATTTCAGTAATAACTATGAAAAGCTGTTTGGTAAAAGAATTCATTTAATAGAGGGGGATGTGACAAATAGGAGTGATTTTGATAAATGTCTAAAATATCCAATTGATACAGTTATAAATGCTGCTGCAAATGTAAAACATTTCTCTCATGGGAGTGATATTGAGGATGTAAATATTGGAGGAGTAATTAATTCAGTAAACTTCTGTAAAGAAAAAAATTCTAAACTAATTCATGTTTCAACAGTCAGTATAGCTGGAATGAGTATAAATAATATTCCACCAACTAACATTAAATTTGATGAAAGTATGTTATATGTAAATCAAAATTTAAATAATAAATATATTAATAGTAAATTTAAAGGTGAAGAGATTATATTAGAATCAGTTTTAAATAAGGAAATTGATGCTAAAATAATGAGAGTTGGAAACTTAATGGCAAGAGATAAAGATAGTGAGTTTCAGATTAATTTCAATACAAACTCTTTTATAAATCAATTAAAATCTCATTATATCATTGGAAATATCCCATATAAAATGATGAATGAATCAGTTGAATTTAGTCCTATAGATAGTACTGCAAAATCAATATTGTTACTTTCCAAGACTCCTAAAGAATATATGATTTTCCATTGCTATAATAATCACAGTATTACAATGGGAGATATTGTAAATGTTATGAGAAAACTAGG
The DNA here is from genome assembly GCF_001639285.1 of Methanobrevibacter cuticularis. GTDB lineage: Archaea > Methanobacteriota > Methanobacteria > Methanobacteriales > Methanobacteriaceae > Methanobaculum > Methanobaculum cuticulare. The sequence continues at coordinate 34,473 of NZ_LWMW01000158.1, forward strand.
TCTTGAAATTAAAGGATCTACTCTTGAAGAGTTCGAAAAAGCTTTAAATAATACAATGGAGGATGAAGAAAAAATTACTAAAATATCTGGCATGATTTCGTCATTAAACACATTAGAAATTCCTATTTCGGGTGTTAATGAATATACAACTGAACTTCTGTATCATTTGGACTTTAACTGGCATGTAATTACAGATGAATATTTATATACTTTTATAAAATATCTTAATGACTTAAATTTCTTTGATTAGATAAACTACATTATTACATTAATTATATTTTAATAATTGTATTGTATAGGTTTATTACAATAGTATATTTTAATAATATACTTTAATAATTGTATTGTATGGGTTTATTACAATAGTATATTTTAATAATATACTTTAATAATTGTATTGTATGGGTTTATTACAATAGTATATTTTAATAATATACTTTAATAATTGTATTGTATGGGTATATTTTATAATAAAGGTAAGAACATGTTTGAAAGGAATTTTAAATTAACATATGCTAAATATAAGGAATTTTTCCTACCAACACTACTTATAACGGCTTCTATAAATGTTACTTCAGTTATTGATAGTATTATTATAGGTAACCTCATAGGTTCTAATGCACTTGCAGCCACAGTTTTATGTATACCTATAATGACAATTATCACATGTTTAGAAATGATTTTAGGATTTGGTGGATCTACTTTGGCTGTAATATCTAAAGCAGAACATAAATTTTTAAGATCAAAACAAATATTTACAATATCTATTCTATCATTATTAATTATTGGATTATTTATGGCTATTTTTGGAAATATATTTTTAATAGATATTTCCAATGTTTTAACACAAGGTAATCAAAGTTTATCTTATTTAGTATCTGACTATCTTGGTTTTATATTTTTAGGAACACCATTAATGCTTATATCATTAGGAATTAGCTATTTTATACGTGCTGAAGGAAAACCTAAAACAGCTACGATGGTTTTTATAATTGCAAACATAGTAAATGTTATAATGGACATCGTTTTTATAGAGTATTTTAATATGGGAATTGCTGGAGGTAGTTTAGCTACTTTTGTAGGTTACTGCTTTGGAATGATTTTAGTAATAAGATATCTAATTTCAAAAGATAGAATTACAAAATTCACAACAAATCTACAAAATAAATTTAACATATTAAAATCTATTATTATATTAGGACTTTCACCTGCATCAGGGCAAATATTCATGTTTTTAAAAATATTGATTATTAACTCTCTTGTATTAATAACTTTAGGGAGTTCTGGTGCTGTTGCTATGGCAACTTGTTTTGATGTTCTTTTATTAATATCCATCTTAATAGCAGGTATTTGTGAAACATTTTCACCAATAGTAGCTGTTCTTTATACCGAAAAAGACAACAATGCAGTAAAATTCGTAATGAAGCACTCATTTAAAATAGCTATTGCATTTACTACGATATTTACCTTAATCATAATCCTTGTACCTAATTTAATTGTTCAAATATATGGAATTACAGGTTCTGAGAATATTGATATAACAATAAATGCCTTAAGAATTTTCTCAATAAGCTTTATTGGTACAGCCATTACTTTTATCATGTTATTCTACACTCAAGCGATTGAACAAAATAAATTATCATTTTTAATTTCTATTTTCGAAGGTTTACTAATATTAATTCCTGTAGCATATATTTTGAGTAATTTCATAGGGGGTAATGGAATATGGATTTCATTTACAATAGCTGAAATTGTAACAATATTTGTAATATTAATTTCAGTTAAAATAATTTCTTTAAAATCTAAAGGTAGATTTAAAGGATTTCTATTATTAGAACAAAATAATGATCTTGAAATTTTAGATATAACAATAAAAGGACATGTGGATGAAGTTATAAATTTATCTAAAAAAATTATAGATTTTTCTAATAAAAAAGGGCTAAATGAAAAAACAGCTATGTATCTAGGATTAGCTATTGAAGAAATACTTGTAAATATTATTAACTATAATAATAACCAATATAATCTGATTAATAATAATACCATGATTAATAATAAATTGAATAATAAAAATGAAAATTTAGATTTCATCGATATTTTAATAAAGATTGGGAAAAAGGAAGTAATATTATCTTTCAAGGATTCTGGTATAGAGTATGATCCAACAATTCAATCTGACAATATTCAAGAATTTGATAACATAACAGTACTTAAGAAAATATCCGATAAAATAAGTTATAGTAGAGTTTTAGGATTAAATAATACTATAATAAATATTAAAATTTTAGATTTAAATTAATTAATATGATAAAATGCTTTTATATTACATGAATATTGCAGATTTGGACTTGAACCAAGTAAAAGATAAGGTGTCCGAAAATAGGTGGAAATATTCAAAAAAATATATCTATCAAAAAGATAAACTTCTCTCTCTTGGAGGAGAAGCTTTATTAAATTATCTATTGAAGAAAATTAAAATTCATGATCCTATTTTTATTAATAATAGTCTTGGAAAACCTTGTTTGAAAAATTATCCTGAAGTTCATTTTAATATTTCTCACTCAGAAAAATATGTATTTTGTGGAGTATCATATCTTCCAATAGGTCTTGATATCGAATGTATCCATAAAATAGACTTAAGCATTGCCAAAACACAATTTCATCAAAAAGAATATGAATATATAATAAATAGCCAGAATAAATATGAAGCATTTTTTAAAATATGGGTTTTAAAAGAGAGTTATCTTAAAATGACAGGAATAGGGCTTAAATCCAAATTAAACTCTTTTTTCATAGATATTGGTGAAAATAATAATATCAAAGTATTTAAAAATAAAAATCATCAAAATTATCATAGTCATGATAATATTCAGAAGTATCATAATTATTTAAAAAACAAAAAATTGATTGAAGATTACAAAAATTACAATAATATTGAAAATATTGAATATTTAAAATTCTCAAATAAACATGAAAATGGAATAAAATTTAAACATTTGAATATTATTGATGATAAAAAAAATGAATATGCATTAGCGGTATGTGCATTTGAAAAAATTGGAAAATTAAAATTTATAGAAACTGAAAAAATATTATAATTTAAATTATTATAGTCAATTTGATAAAGTTCTTAATGAATAATTCATCTAAAAAATATTATAATCTTAATTTAATAATTTTAATCAATTCATCTAAAAAATATTATAATCTTAATTTAATAATTTTAATCAATTCATCTAAAAAATATTATAATCTTAATTTAATAATTTTAATCAATTTATTAAACTAATAGTATATTAAATAATATATTTTTAATAATAATTAATTTTAAGATATTATAATTAAAAATAAATAATGTTGAGAGTTTAATTTATCTTCAAAATTTAAGAAGTTTTCCATAAATACTATAGTTTTAATCAATATTAGATTAAGAAACAGGATTAAATATTATAGTTTTAATAATAATCAATTTTAAGATATTATAATTAAAAATAAATAATGTTGAAAGTTTAATTTATCTTCAAAATTTAAGAAGTTTTAAAGATATACTATAATTCAATATAAATCTAAAATAAAATATGAATTTAAAAATATGTATTATTTTAAGAATTAGGTATTTTATTTAATAATTATCTATATTATCTAAGAATTAAATATATTTAAAAGTTTTTCAATATGATAAAAAATAATTTTTCAATATTTTAAAGAGAGTTGGATTGAAATGAAGAATGTAGAATCAAAACTTATAGATTATGATAGTTATAGATCAAAATTATTCATATTAATAATTTGTTCTATTATTTTTGTCATAGTTGCTGTTCCTTTTCGTTACTTTTTTCCAATCTTTAATATATCTGAATTAAGACCTGCCAGTGCTTTACCCCCTGTTTTTGGAATGATGTTTGGTTTTTGGGGGGCATTAGGCGCAGCTCTTGGAAATTTAGTTTTTGATATAATTGCAGGATATCCTCCCATCATATTAATAATTGGTTTTATTGCACAGTTTTTGTTTGGTTATATCCCTTATAAATTATGGTATAGTTTTACCATAGGTGAAAAACTTACTAAACCGAGATTAGACACAGTAAACAATCTTTTAAAATTTATAATCGTAATTTCAATAACAGCTTTAACAATGACTGGCTTACTTGCTTTTTTATCAGAATCAATGGGAATTTCAGATTTTGTTTCTTTACCTACACTAATATTTTTATTTAATAATTTTGACTTTTCTATGATTATTGGAGTTTTAATTATTTCAATTGCTAATATTTATGGGATTAATATGTATTCACCAAAAAATAAAGAAACTAATATTAATCCTAAAATATTTGACTTTTCTTTAGAAATAGCTATTCTAATTGGTTTATCATACTTTTTATATTCAATTATTCACGGATCAAGTGAATATGTACTATATATAGGAATCATATTCTATATTCTAACAATTTTTTTCATTTTCAAACCAATTACTCGACAAATTATTAATGGAGTCCAAAAAGTAACTTTAACTGAAAAATTCATCTTTGTTTTTATTACAATTGGCACTATTATGTCCATTCTAACAGGAATCGAAGGATTTTATTCTATTCAAATTACTCAGGAACAATTACTAAACTTTTGGAATCATGTATATATAAACATGACTATTATTATTTTTATTTTCTATATTTCTGCTATAGGATTTTTATGGTATATTGAAAAAAACATTACAAACCCTATAGAATCTATCTCTAATTCTGTTAATGAATATACAACAAGTCGGAAGAAAATTCAAGATTCAAATAAAATAATAAAAAAAATTAGCCAATATTCAAATAAACAATCTGAAAGTGGGATTTTAGCTAAGTCATTTGAACAGATGATTAAAGATTTAAAAGTATATATGGAAGATTTAGAAAAAATAACTGCTGAAAAAGAGAAAATTAATACAGAGTTAACTATAGCAACCAATATTCAAAAATCAACACTTCCAAAAGAATTTTTACCTTCACAAGGTAAAGGAAAGTTTGATATTTCTGCAATTTCATATCCTGCAAGAGAGGTAGGAGGAGATTTTTATGATTTCTTTTTCATCGATAATAATCATATAGCTATTGTTATCGGAGATGTTTCAGGTAAAGGTATTCCTGCAGCATTATTCATGATGTTATCTAAAACTCTTATCAAAAATGAGGTAACATATGAATCAAATCCTAAAATTATATTCAAAAATGTTAATAATCAACTTTCAAAAGATAATGGTGAAAACATGTTTGTAACTGCTTGGATGGGAATCTTAGAAATAAACACTGGTAAATTTGTCTATGCAAACGCAGGACATAATCCTCCGTTACTAAAAACTTCTTCACAATATACACCTCTTAAATCAAAATCAAATTTTGTCTTAGGACCAATTGAAAATATTGAGTATACTCAAAATGAATTATTACTTAAAAAAGGAGATAAATTATTATTGTATACAGATGGAATAACAGAAGCCATCAATGAAAAAAATGAGTTTTTTGGTGAAGAAAATTTAATCAATATATTAAATAAATCAAATTTACCTATAAGAAATCTATTAATTAAAATAAAAGATGATGTTGATGAATTTTCTAAAAACCTTGAACAATTTGATGATATAACTATGCTAATTTTAGAGTATAAAAATGAATAGTTCATATTAAATTTTAACTCACCTGTCCATACATACATATAGAAAATTAAAAATAGCTTATATATAATTTAATAGGACAATGTAATTAGGTTATATGAATTCATATGAAAATTAAAGGATGGGTTATATATAATTTAATAGGACAATGTAATTAGGTTATATGAATTCATATGAAAATTAAAAATAGCTTATATACAATTTAATAGGACAATGTAATTAGGTTATATGAATTTTTAGCTGATTACATTTTATTTTTAATAATATTTTTTAAAATAGCCATTCGTATTGGAACACCATAGAAAGCTTGTTCAAAATATTTATTATACTTTGTATTGTCTATATCATGAGCTATTTCATCAATTCTTGGTAGTGGATGCATTACAATAAGATCTTTTCCTTTTATTAAATCATAGTTGATTAAATAAGCACCTTTGATTTTTGAATATTCTTCAACATCAGGAAAACGTTCTTTTTGAATTCTTGTTACATATAAAACATCAATATCATCAATAACATCTTTTATATTACTTGTTTCATTGAATTTTATATTATTCTTTTTTAAATCATGAAGGATTTCGTTGGGCATCTTTAAATCATCAGGAGCTACAAAAGTCATTTCTGTACCGAACATACCTAATGCATAAGCAAGTGAATGCACAGTTCTACCATACTTTAAATCCCCAACTAAAGCAACATTTAGACCTTTAATTTTATTAAATTCTCGCTTTATAGTATATAGATCTAACAATGTTTGAGTAGGATGTTGACCAGCCCCATCTCCAGCATTAATCACAGGAACATCAACAATATCAGAAATAAACCTACCTACTCCTTCTAAATCATGTCTTATCACAATAGCATCACTATACGCTTCAAACATCTTTGAAGTATCAGCTAAATTTTCACCTTTAGAAACTGAACTAGCAGCACTCCCTGCAAAACCAATACAATTTCCACCAAGTCTTTTCATAGCTGTTTCAAAGGATAGCCGTGTTCTTGTAGATGGCTCAAAGAACATCATTCCTAATATTTTACCAGCTAATTCTTCAGATTTTTCTTGAGACATGGCCACTTTTTCAAGCTTTTTAGCTTCATCTAAGATAAAATTAATATCTTCTTTCTGAAAGTCCTTTATTGATATTACATCTTGTAGGTTGAAAATTTATATCACTCTCAGTTTAAGTATATAGTTTCTGTAATAAATAATTATTCATATCAAAAATATTTGTACAAGTTAAATTGTTTTTAAGGATATTTTAATACAATTTAATTATAAGTTAGATTTATTTCACATATAAATTAACTAGAATTTTAATACAATTTAATTATAATTTACATATATTTCAAGTGTAAATTAATTATAATTATAATATATTTTAGTCATAATTTACATATATTTCAAGTGTAAATTAATTATAATTATAATATATTTTAGTCATAATTTACATATATTTCAAGTGTAAATTGATTATAATTATAATATATTTTAGTCATAATTTACATATATTTCAAGTGTAAATTGATTATAATTTTAATATATTTTAGTCATAATTTACATATATTTCAAGTGTAAATCAATTATAATTATAATATTAATATTTATAATATAATCTCAATTAATAGTATAACTGACTTTCATTAAGAAAATTATAATTATGGTAGATGTGGCTTTCATATAATAAGATTATTATTTTCAAAAAGTATTTCAAAAAATGCTGAGCAAATTTTACAGTTTTAAAATCTTTATAGTTTACGAGCAAATAAAAGATAACCACTATGGCCAACCATTCGAGTTTTTGGCCTTGTTCCTTGAGGTCTTACTTCTAATTCTCTTTCTAATGTTTCAACAATAGCTAGATCACTAAAACCTAATTTTTTAGCTATTCTATAAGATGTTTCAATTTGGTCTATATAAGGGGCATATATGACTAAGTGTCCCCCTAGATTTAATGATTCATAAACATCTTCAAAAATTTCATAAGGTTTTGTAAGATCAAGAAAAACTAAATCAATGTCATTTTCATCTATTCCTTCTTTAATATCCTTATTTTTCACTTCAATAATATCTTCTAATTCAAAGGAACTGATGTTTTTTCTAGCTATTTCTGCAAAATCTTCTCTTATTTCATAGCTGTAAACATGACCTTCTCTTCCAACTATATTTCCAAAGTTTAATGCAATAGCTCCAGCTCCCGTACCTGCATCTACAACTTTATTTCCATTACCAAGACCAGTTTTGGCTATTACACTCCCAATGTCTTTTTGGATAAGTATTGAGCATCTTCTATCCATTAAATCTATGAAATCATTTATATTAGGTTTTATGACCTTAAATTCTTTATTTAGATGGGTGGTTAATCTATCTCCAATTGAAGCATTAGCTATTTGTTCTTCAGAAATTATTCCTAAATCACTTTGGAACTCTTGAGATTTTCCTAGTAAATATTTTTTCCCTCTTTCATCCATTATTATTATCAATTAATCACCTTAATTCATTTGATTTTTTATATTATATATTTAATACACCAGTTTCATTATTTCTGTCATTATATATTTATTATTAGATTATTTGATGAGATATTATTTCTATTATAATAAATTATAATAGCTCTATAATATAAATTGAAATTAATAAATTGGATATTATTAATTATTTATAGATAAATACTTGACTATTTTAAGTATAACATAATAATTTGAAGGTGTAAAAATTGGCGTGTTTTGATTTTTTCATGATTTTTGACATGAAATTGTGTTCTGTTTTTGAGTTGGAATTTCATTTTGATGAGTTTTTCACAGATGTTACATGTTTTATTTCCTGAAAAACTTGTTAAAAATTCGTTAAATTTGTGCATAGGATAGAAAAAAAATCATGTTGTGAAAATAAAGTCAATTACTCATGATATTAGTATATGTTCTATAGATTATAATCTTTTCGATTTTTTCATTTTCTCCCCCAATTTTTGAAAAAAGGTTGAATATGAGTTTTTTGCCTTTTTATTTATGTATATAATTTAAATGGTAGTATCTTGTTATTGTGGTGTATTATTATTTTTTTATAATAAAAGAATAGATTGAAAATCCGATGAGGGATTAAATAACTTAGTTTCATGAAAAAGATAATTTTTTGTGTTTAATTTCTGTGTGGATGGTTTTAAGTTCTTTACATGTTTAGGGGGGGGGGGGTAGTCTATGGAATTAGTTCTGAGTTGTGGTTTCTTCTTGTTTTGGCATTGGAGTGTGTAGAAGTGATATCTTTATATATGGGTAATTACTATAAGTATGTTTGTCCAGTAATTAAAAGTTAATAGTTTAATAGGATACTAACTGTTCTTCCAATAACTAACAAATTTTTTCCATTTATTATTGATAAGATATTAGTTAGTATGTGATGATTGTTAAACATTTTTTAGTTTTTTAACTAATGGCTGGCATTATATTGAATATTAGATATTTAAGTAAAAATACGGTTCGATATATTAAATAAAAAAATATTGAGGTGAATTTAAATTATGTATAAAAATGAATTTAAGAAATTATCGGCTTTTTTGATAATTTCCGCAATAATAGCTATTGGCACTTTTTCTTTAATCGGCACAACAAACGCAGCAGACGTTACTATTAATAACACTACTACTATACAAGCTGCATCAATCGGCAACAGTAGCTTTAATGATGGTGATACGCTGTACTTAGAAGATGGTGTATATTCAGGAACAGGTAACAAAAATCTTGCAATCAGCAAAAATATGACAATAGCTGCTTTAAACAAAGGTGGAGCAATAATCAACATGGAAAACAGTGGACGAGCATTCACAATAAGTGCGGGAATCAACCTAACACTGATAAACATAACCTTCATAAACGGAAACGTTACTGGTGATGGTGGTGTAATCACATCAACGCAAGCTAACATTATATTAACCATAACTAACTGTACATTCGAAAACAACACCGCAAATAATGGTGGAGCAATTTATCTGCTTGGAAATAGTTTAAATAATACTCTAAAAAATTCAGTATTCAAAAACAACAAAGCAATTAATAATCAGGGTGCTGTAAGACTAAGTGGAGATAATATTGATAATTCGATTTATAATTGTACTTTTGAAAACAACAAAGCAACTAATTTTGGTGCTGTATCTCTGACTGGAGTTAATGGTATTAATTTGGTTGATAATTGTAGTTTTGAAAACAACACTGCAAGTGTTAGTTATGGTGCTTTAATTACCAATGGAGATGGTTCCAATAATACTCTAAAAAATTCAGTATTCAAAAACAACAATGCAGGTGTTAATATCGGTGCTTTATATCTGAATGGAGTTAATAATATTAATTTGGTTGATAATTGTACTTTTGAAAACAACACTGCAAGTAATGACTATGGTGCTTTATCTATAGATGGAGTTGATTCCAGTAATACTCTCGAAAATTCAGTATTCAAAAACAACAATGCAGGTGTTAATCATGGTGCTGTAAACATTAATGGAGTTAATAGTAGTAATTTGCTTGATAATTGTAGTTTTGAAAACAACACTGCAGGTACTAGTTATGGTGCTTTACGTATGGGTGGATCTGGTTCTACTAATACTCTCGAAAATTCAGTATTCAAAAACAACAATGTGATTGTTAATTTTGCTGCTGCATATCTAAGTGGAGCTAATAGTACTAATTTAGTTGATAATTGTACTTTTGAAAATAACACTGCAACTAATTTTGTTACTTTAACTATTCCTGGAGATGGTTCTAGTAATACTGTCAAAAATTCAGTATTCACCAACAATACTGCGAATAATACTGCTATTGTACGTATAGATGGGCTTAATAGTATTAATTTAGTTGATAATTGTACTTTTGAAAATAACACTGCAACTAATTGTGGTGGTTTAAGTATGGTTGGAGTTAGTTCTAGTAATACTATCAAAAATTCAGTATTCAAAAACAATAATGCAAGTAGTGGTAGTTATGGTGCTTTAGATATTAATGGTGATGGTAGTAATAGTGTTTTGGATAATGTTACTGTAGTTAATAATTCTGCTGGTGTTAATGGTGGTGGAATAGGATTTGTTGCGGATAATAATGTGCTTACTATTAAAGATAGTATTATAAGTGATAATACTGCTGTTAAAGAAGGTGGTGCATTATTTGCTACTGGTGAAAATAAGACTATTAATATAGAAGGTAGTGCTTTGGTGGATAATAGTGCTAAGATTGGTGGAGCATTGGATATTAATGGTGAAGAAGCTGAAGTCAATATAGATAGTTCATTGTTTGAGAATAATTCTGCTAGTTCTAATGGTGGAGCAATAGATATCAATGGTAATTTCCATGAGACTAATATTAACAACTCTACATTCAACAATAACTCTGCTAAAAATGGTGGAGCAATCAACAGCAACGGTGAAAATAATAATATAACAGCTAATGATACTGATTTCAACAACAACAATGCTATAAATAAAGGTGGAGTAATCAACAGTAATGGTGATAGTAATGTTATTGTTTTGGATAATTCAACAGCAACTAACAACACCGCACGAGAAGGTGGAGCAATCAGTAGTACTGGTGATGAAAACGAAATAGCTATAGATAACAGTGAATTATCAGGCAATAATGACGGAATATTAAAAAGTGAAGGTGATAATAACAAAATCACAGTCGATAACTCTACTATGACTAACAATACAGCAAAAGACGGACTAATCACCAATGAAGGCGACAACAACAATGTAACTATTAACAATACTAATTCAACCAATAACACTGGTGATATCGTATCCAATACAGGTAATAATAACACCGAATCAGAGAACAACAGTAATATAACCGTTGATGTAACTTATGAAACTAACACCGATTTAGTGATTTTTTCAAGTAATGGACAAATCATAATAACAGCAATACTGACAAACAAAAACACTGGAGAAAAATTAGCAGGCGAAAAAGTTTATTTCTACGTTAATGGTAAACAAGTAGGTTCAACAACAACTGATAAATACGGCGAAGCAAGATTCATTTACAAAGTACCAAAAACAGCTAACTACAATGTATATGCAAAATCACAACAAACTACAATAACTAACGCAAGTGGAAACTATGTATTCAAAGAATCAGCAAGTGTAACAAAAACCTTAAATGTTAACAAACCACTAACACCAGCAAAAATAAAAGTTTACAGCAAAAAAACAACTTCAAAAAAGACTAAAAAATACAAAGTCTACTATATTACCTATTCAATCAAGAATTATGGAGAAAAAACAGGCTCAAAGACATTCACAAAATCACTCAAAAACATACTCAAAAAACACAAACTCTACAAAATACAAACAACAAAAAACACCAAATACAACTACAACAAAGCATCCAAAATACTAAAAACAATGGTCAAAAACCTAGCATACAATAAAATAGCTAAACTCAAAATAACAGTATACAAAAAAGCCTAAAAAAGAACAGATTAATTTATGCTATATATTTTTTTGGAAAGAAATTAATTAATATAGTATTCTTTCCAAACATTCTTTTTTTCCTTTATTTCATAATTTAATTAACATTTATCTATTTTCATCTTATTAAAACATTAATAAAGTCTTTGTATATTTTGTTCATGATAGAAAAATAAAAAAGCTACTTGGTGAGATTTATATTTTATGCACAATAGGAAATTTTATCATGTTATAATTTTCATTTGTCACTTAAAAAAGCTTTAAAAAGTGTTTAAATTCTTAAACATTTTTATTAACTTAAATAAGAATTATTTAAAAAAATATTTGATTAATATAATCATTTTTAAAAAAGTTATAATTTCCAAATGAATATTACATTTTATCATATTTAAAAAATGTATCATGAACATTTTGGACAAAGACTAATAAAGTTCATTATACAAAAATTAATCCAAATTCACTGATTATGGGAGATTTAGAATATTATATAAGAATAATTTTAATTAATTTAATAATTTATCTAATAATAGCTCTTAATAACATTTATTATATTAGTATAGTCCTGGACATTTGCTTTAAAAATAATATTAACTTTTTATTCGTTAAAATTATTCTATTTATAAAAATAATGATTAAAAATGGATAATATTTAAAAATATTATAATTTTGAGAAGTTTTGTCTAATATTATAATTATTAATATCTAGTAATAATATTCATTAACTACAACACTTATTAAATATTTTATTTCAACTAGGGATTTAGAAAGTTATTATAATAGCTTTTTATCTTTGTCTTCTTTTTTATAATGTAAATATCTACTTGTTAGGACTTTTTTAATATTTTCAGCTGTTTTTTTCCCTATTCCCTCTACTTCTTGCAATTGATTTTCATTAGCGTTTATTACTTGTTCTACAGTAGCAAATTTCTCAAGTAGTTTTTTTGCACTGACTGGCCCTATATTAGGGAGTGATTCAACTATGAACTGTTGTTGTTCCCATGTGTTTACAGGTTTACGTTCTGTTCTTACTTGTATTGGTTTAGTTGATCCATTTTGTTCACGTATAGCTATTCTTTTAATCATAGCTGCTGTGTCTTCAGGATTTCTAGTTGGGATAATCGATATTCCAAAGTCTATAGCTATGGAAGCTATTGATCCTCTTATGGCATCAGGACTTATAAATCCAGAATACAAATCATCACCTTCCAATATCATAATTGGTTTTTTAAATTCTTCTCTCATTGTTTGCGCTTGTTTATATAATCTTTTATCTACAATTGAATCAACAAAATCTTTCGCTGTTTTTCTTTCAATAGCTATTTCCTCACTAACTTGATAATCCCCAGCACTCATAGCTTTAATACGAATTTCAACATTTAACATATCTAATGCTCTAAGTACTTTTGAATTTCCTTCTCTTGAATCAGCATAAACTAATATTTTCTGATTTTTACTTAAATTTTTAATTCTTTCTTTATTTTTTTCATTTTCTTCATCTTCGATTCTTTCAATTATTCTTGAATTTGGAGGGTTCTTAATTCTATCAGATGATTGAATATTTAAGTTTTTGAGAGAATTTTTATCTACTAACTGCCTTTTCATCATTTTTTCTTTATTTAAACTAGCCCAATAATATCCTTCATCCCTAGTTCCTTTGGCTATTAAAACTTTCATTTTACCAGTATTTTTTCTTCCAGTTCTACCTCTTCTTTGAATCATACGAACTTCTGATGGAACTGGTTCATATAAGACAACTAAATCAACAGAAGGGATGTCAATTCCTTCTTCAGCAACACTGGTTGAAAGTAATACATCATAGGTTCCTATTTTAAATGACTTAATAATTTGCTTTTGTTCTTTTTGAGTAAGACCCTTTTCACCATCTCTTGTTCCTTGACCGAAGAATTTCACAGCATTTATTCTTTCTTTTTTACATTTTTGATAAATTACTTCAAGGGTATCTCTAAACTGGGTGAAAACTATTATTTTTTTTCTATTTGGATCTAGAGTTTCTTCATTCTTATTTTTTAATTTTTTTTGTGGTTCTATACCTAGCTCATCTTTTAATATTTCCATTAATTTTTTAAGTTTTGGATGCTCCCATCCATGTTTTTCAGCTTTTTCACTTAAACTTATAGCTTGTGAAAAATCAGCATCCATAAGAAGACCTTTAGCTGCTTTGGTATTTTTTTTTCTCAGTCTGCTAATATATTTATTAAAAGTGCCAATTCCTTGAGTTTCCAATAGTTCAAGGGCGTGTTGAACATTTATAACAGCACTTAAAAGAGAGATAGCTTGAAAGCATTCTTTAGGTGGGGAGGTGGCTCTAGCTATTCTATTTTGCACTTTTCCCCTGGCTTTTAATATGTCAATTTTATTTACAGAAATAGTTGAGATGACTTTTAAGTTTTTAAGCATCTTCAATCTATGCTTCAAAGATTTATTCAAATGTTCTTTTATTTTTTCAAGCTCTTTACTCATTTTTACTTTTACCCAATCAATTTCGATTGGATTGAAATATGGCTTAACATCAGGATCATCTTCAGTTTTAACAACAACATCTTGAATAAACAAATTTTCGCAAACTTCTTTAATTTTCCCTTTATCTGAGCCAGGAGAAGCTGTAAGACCAAGAACAAGATGATTTTTAGCTTCTTTCACATATCTTTGTCCTAAATAGACATATGCATAAGAACCTACACCATGATGACATTCATCAAAAATAAGTAGTGATACATTTTCAAGGTCGTACCTTCCATTTAATAAATCAGATTCAACTGTTTGTGGGGTCGCACAAATAATTTGGGATTCATCCCATCTTTTTGCTCTTTCTTCTACTTTCACAGCCCCAGTTATTGAAGTGCATTTTGCATTTAAAAAATATTTAAAATTTTCTTCATGTTGAATAGCTAATGGCTTGCTTGGGGCTAAAATAAGAATTTTTGATCCTTTGATTTTTTTCAATCTATCTGCAGCTACAAGCACCCCCACTATAGTTTTCCCAAGAGCTGTGGGGGCTACTACCATCGTGTTTCCTTTTGTCAATACATCAGCGGCTAGTATTTGCTGATATATTCTAGCTTCAACACTATTAGGATTGATTAAAGGATGTTCAATATATTTATCCATGTAATTTATTTTGTTTATATAGTTTAAATAAGTTATTGGATAGCAATTGATAAGTAATAATTGTTTATATTTTGGATAAGTAATATTGTTTTATATTTTGTATTATTTTATCTTGCTTTTGTATTATTTTATCTTGCTTCATCTAACTTTTTAAAGATCTTCAAATAATTCCCATATTTCTGGATATTTTGTAGAAACTGCACTATCAACTAATTTAGATGCTTCTTTACTAATACTAAATTCTGGACGGGTTTTTCGTAAGTATCTAAATACAGCAGCTGATTTAATTGACCATAATGTTATTCTAGGATTTTTTTCGATGATTTCTTTAACTTCTTCTATACTTTCCAGCTCATATTCCGAAAGAACTTTTTCTTCTACTATATTTCTATCATTTTCTTCAAGAGAGCTTTCATTATTTTCAATAGCTATACTATTTTCCTCATTTATATTAGGGACTTCTTCAATATTTTCAACGACTTCATTCGTTTCTTCAGACATGTTTGTAGGGAGGGGTGATGGGATAGTAGAAATATCGTCATTAAAATTTTGAATATTATTTTCATTTGGTGATTTTTGAACAATAGTAGACACAGGTGATTTGTTAATATTTTCTTCTACTTGAAATTCTTCAATTTTTTTTGGTTCAATTTGTTCTTTTTCATTATTTTTTATTTCTTCCTCGATCTCTTCTTCATCCTTTTTCGTGCTTATTTTTTCTTCTGTGTCTTTTTCAGTATTTCCAAGAATATCTTCTAATGTAATTGAGGAGTGACTGTCATTTTTTTCTTCTTCATCCTCATAATATTTTGGTATTAAAGAGTCTAAACCACGTCCTAACCCACTATTTTTTTGTTTTGTTTTCTTAACCATTTTATAACCTTTTTAAATTTATTTCCTCTTATTTCTACTTATTTTCTTTTTCCAATTCTAACATTTCTTTAGCTAATTTTAAGTATGATTTTGTTCCTCTACTATCCTCATCATACATAATACAAGGTTTTCCATAACTTGGGGCCTCAGCTAATCGTATATTTCTTGGAATAACTGTTTTAAATATATGTTCCTTATCACCGAAATATTTTTTAAGTTCAGTATATACTTCTTTTCCTAATCTTGTCCTTGAGTCATATAGAGTTAATACTATTCCTTTTATTGGAGATGGGCTTCTAAGACGTTCTTCTACTAATTTTATAGTATTTACTAAATCAGCTACTCCTTCAAGTGCAAAATATTCTGCCTGAATTGGTATTATCACACTATCTGAAGCTACTAGACCATTAATAGTTATTACTCCCAGAGATGGTGGTAGGTCTATTATTATATAATCAAATATACTTTTAACGCTTTCTAATAATTCTTTTAAAACGATATGATAATTATCTAGTTTGCTTAATTCAACTTCTACTCCACTAAGTGAGATGTTACTTGGCAAAATAAACAAATTTTTAACCATAGTGGGGATGATAGCTTTTTTAATGTTTACTTGTCCACTGATAGCAGAATACACTGTATTTTCTAGTTCTACTTTATTAATCCCAAAACTAGTGGTTGCATTGGCCTGTGGATCCATATCAACTAATAATATTGATTTATCCATCATTGCTAATGATGCAGCTAAGTTAACTGCGGTTGTAGTTTTTCCACAACCTCCTTTTTGGTTTATAATAGCTATTGTCTCTCCCATTTTTCCATCCTTATATTTTTCTTTTATTTTTTCTAAGTTAAAATATATAAGTTAGAGGATATAATTCAAAACTGATAACAGATAACTTTTAACTGATTTCTTGTTACTTTTAACTTATAACTAATTAGTTACTATTTAAATTATCTCTTATTAGTTATCTCTTATTTTTTATAAATTATTTCTTTTAACTTATTTATTATATATTATAATTTATTTCTTATATATTTTTACTTATACTTTTTAACTTCTTTGTTATGATTTATAAAGTATATTTTATACTTTTTAACTTATACAACATATCTTATTACTTATAACTTTTGTTTTATATCTTTTAAATTATATTTTATAACTTATATTTTATAAATTATTTCTTTTAAATTATATTTTATAATTTATATCTTATAAATTATTTCTTTTAAATTATATCTTATAAATTATATATTTTAAATTATAACTTATTTATTATATATTTTAAATTATAACTTATTTATTATATCATATTTCTTATAACTTATTTCTTATAAGTTATTTATTATCTTTTATCACTTAATCATTAGATATTAAAAATCAGAACTTTTAACTTATTATTTATAAATTATTTCTTATAAGTTATAAGTAATTTATCATAAATTTAATCACAAATTAAAAATCAAAACAAATTAATTTAAAAAAAATAAATAAAAAGAAAATAATAGCTAGCAATAATACTAGTTATTAATAATTATTTTTAGCTAATTATGATATAGATATTCTTACTAGTTAGCAGATTCATCTTCATCAAGAGCTAATCTCATATTGTCTGGATCTTGAGGTAAATGACTTAAAAAATCTTCAGCAGATCTTCTTACATCTCTTGAACCAATTATGTATCTTCCAACAACTATTATGTCTGCTCCACTATCAATAGCTTCTTCTACTTTTGCAGGTGTGATACCTCCTGCAACAGCTACTAATCCATTTCCAATGAGATTTTTGATTTCTTTTATATTACCCCATTCAGTCATACTACTTGTATCTTCACCTTTTTCAGCTTTTGAAGTTTCAAGATCAACATTCCTATGAAGGAGAACAATATCTGGTTTAAGGTTTTCATTAATTTGATTTAGTTTATCTGTAAAATTAGATACATTCATCATATCAAGGATTGAATAGATTCCTTGTTTTTGAGCTTCATGAATAGCTTTTTCAATAGATTCAATAGTACCAAGACCAGAAATGGCTATTGCATCAGCTGTTTCATCAGCAGCCATTTTAACTTCTACTCTTCCAACATCTAATGTTTTTAAATCAGCTATTATGAATGCATCTGGCCTCAATTCTCTAATTTTGTTAACAACACCAACACCAAACTTCTTAATAAGTGGAGTTCCAGCTTCAAGCAATACTCTTTCTCTATCTGGAATAGCAGCAATAATCTTTTCCATTGTGTCGAGATTGTCTAAATCAAGAGCTACTTGTAAATATGGTGGACTCCATAACCTTGTAACTTTGAATCCCATAATTGGATGAGTTCCCCTGTCTTTTTCAGCAAGAACTTTATCGATACTAGGATAATCACCCATAGCTCTTCTAATAGCTAATTTTGTAGCTCCATAATTATATTGGTAAATTTTTCTATAATCTTTTGCTTCAGGATGTATAAAAACACTTATTATTATTACAAGATCTTCGGATTGGTCTTTTGGAATAAGACCTTCTTCCACTGCATCAGCTACAGCTCTTCCCACTGCTGTTTGAGCTGGTCCAAAGATTTTGCTCGCATCATCTAAATCTCCAACAGTTACTTTTGGAACAATTAAAGTAGCTGGTTTTGTCATTAAATTTGGTCTTATAACTGATAAAAGGGGGGTATGACCAATTGATAATTGACTCATTCCATTTGCAAATGCACTTCCAGCTGCACTTTCTTTATCACCAATAATCAAATCAATATGAGCTAATTCGTTTCCATCTCCAATAAGAGCTTCGCCTATTTTATACATTTCATTTCCTCCAGATATTTCCTGATTTTTAGAATTTTATAAATTTCAATTATATTAACATTTCTGTTTTTAGTTAAATATAATACTTGCTATAAATTATATACTTGCTAGAAATTATCATGCTTAGTATAAATTATATAGTTGCTAGAAATTATCATGCTTAGTATAAATTATATAGTTGCTAGAAATTATCATGCTTAGTATAAATTATATACTTGCTAGAAATTATCATGCTTAGTATAAATTATATACTTGCTAGAAATTATTATTTTACTATAAATATATTAATCAGACTAAATATTAATTAAAATACTTATTCATCAGAATAAAAACTGAATGATTATTAATTAACAATTAAACTAATTTAAATTATTAATTAAAGCTTAATTACCCAGATTTGATTTTTAAAATTTTCAATATTTTCATCCATTTTTACACTTGAAATCGATGTTCACTGATACATATCTCTTTCAATGAAGTTTCAATAATATTGTATAAAATTTTCCTTCATATAGTTGACAGTGTTACTATCCTTTATTATACTTGAAGTATCGCCTCTAGTGCATTTTATTTGTAATTATAAAAATGTCTAAATAGCTATTATTTTTTAATTTTTAATAGCTATTTTTTATTTTTTATTTTTTTTTATTGGAAATTTATTCGTTTGGATAAATATTTGGACAATGGCAAATTTCTAAATGGAAGACCTAAAGTCTCATGCATGATATGATCTAATAATTGTTCAATGTTCATCTCTTTTTGTTCCCCAGTTTCTCTTATTGTTACTTTGAATATTTCACTATTGATTTCATTATCCCCAACAACAATAACATAAGGAACCCAATCAGTTGCAGAAGTTCTTATTTTTTTACCAACACGTTCGTCTCTATCATCGATATCTGCTCTGATATTGTTAAGAGATAGATGTTCCCATAAAAAATTAGCATAAGTTAAATGTTTTTCACTAATAGGAATAATTCTCACTTGGGTTGGAGATAACCAAACTGGTAACATAGGAGCTTTTTCTTTTTGTTCTATAGCTGTTTTTTCTAGTAAACTACATATTACTCTTTCTATACTTCCAGTAGGACTGCAATGTAATACAATAGGATGTTCTGATTTTTCATCTTTGTTTAAATAGCTAATATCAAACCTTTTTCCACTTTCAACATCAATTTGAACTGTTGGATTTTCAATTGGCCTGTCAAGATAGTCAATAGCTGCCATATCCATTTTACAAACCCAATAATGTTTTCGTTCTGGGAGAATTTCAAAAAGTACAGGTTTGCCTATTTTTTCAGCTACATTTTCCATCCAATCTTTATTTTCATCGTAAAAGTCTTGAGTGGCCCTGAAAATTATTTCATAGTTTATATTAAGATTTTTGCTAGTTTCATAACACATAGCTACTTGTTTATCAAATTCATCCAACGTTTGTTCCATATCTGCACAGACAGTATGCATATCAGGCATAGTAAATCCCCTAAGTCTTTTTAAGCCTACTACTTCCCCTCTTTTTTCAAATCTAAAACTGTAGGTAGATAGTTCATAAACCTTTGCTGGCAAATTTTTCCAAGTCAAAAATGATTCAGATAAAACTCTAAATGCACCAAAACAACAAGCGAATCGCAACATTAACTCTTTTTTAGTATGAATTTTGTATTGTCTTTCTCCAAATTTACTTGCATGCTCTCTTATAGCATTGTTAGCCAAATCATACATAACTGGAGTTTCTATAGGCATAGCTCCTTCATCAACTACTAATTTGTAGACATAATCACTTAATATATCTCTTATTAATCTTCCTTTGGGATACCATTTCAAATGACCTACATCTGCTGCACTTTCATAGTCACATAATTCTTTTTCTCTCATCAATTTAACATGAGGAGGTTCTATATCTTTTGTAGAAAGAGTTCCTAGTTCATTTTTTAATAGCTTTTTTAGTTGTGAGTTACTCCCATAATAATACTCTTCTGGTGTAAAATTCTCCCAACTGTCAAATATGAAATATTTAGGAGATATTGAAATTTCTTCATCAATTTTTTCATCATCAATTTCAATCTTGGAGCTAATAGTTCTTGATAACTCTGATAATGGATGACCTTTACAAGAAACTTCAAATGATTTATACCATCCAAAAGGCACTCTATATACTTTAAAATTCTCATCTTTCAATGCCTTTTCCACACTTTTTAAAATACTTATAGCTATTTTTGGGGAGCTGAGTGAAGAGGATAAATGGGCATATGGGTAAATAACTATATTGTCTGCTTTAATTTCTTTATTTACTTTTTTTATCTCATCTAGAAGGTTCTTTAAAACACCATCTGGATTTTTTTCATCTTCTTTTTCAACAGCTGTAAAAACTACTAAAGACTCTTTAAACAAGCCTTCTTTTTGCTCTTTTTCAATTTCTTCAGCTATTGGTGTTTTTTTCTTAGTTTTGTATTTTAAATAATCTGAATGAACTAGCAATATTCTCATTTAATCACCATTTAGGAGCTTATAAATAGCTTCTATTAATTTTTATACTTCAAATAATATTTCTAAGTTTCTATCTAAGAAACTTGTATTTAAATACCTAAAACCTAAAAACTTTAAAAAATACTTAAAAGAATAGTAAATAGGCTTATAATATTTTAATTTTTTATTATTTATTGATTAGTACTTATTTTTATTATTACTTATTAATTAGTACTTATTTTTATTATTACTTATTAATTAGTACTTATTTTTATTATTACTTATTAATTAGTACTTATTTTTATTATTACTCATTAATTAGTACTTATTTTTATTATTACTCATTAATTAGTACTTATTTTTATTATTACTCATTAATTAGTACTTATTTTTATTATTACTTGTTATTACTTATTAATTAGTACTTATTTTTGTTATTATTTAATTATTACTACTTATAATAAGTACTATGTATTTATTCTATTTAATAATATCGAATTTCTATTGAATTTTTTGAAGAATCTTTTTAATTTTATTTTTAATTAGGTTTTATTTTCTATGTTTCATATAGATCTTTCTTAGAATATTTCAAATATTTCGTAATATCACATACTTATGAAATATAATTAATTAGAATTCATTGAAAAATTTTGATAAAAATACCTTTAACCAAAAGACTTTTATTTAATTATAAGTAATACATATATATTTACATAGCATATCTTAATAGATAATGATAATTTTAGAAGATTAAAAACGATCAAAAGTTTGAAATAATAGCTATGATAAGCATGAACAAAAAGGCGGAATGGAATATGAATAAGACTATTAATGCTCTAGAACGTATGAACCTGCATAAAAGTGAAGCTATAGTATACATGTTATTAGTTCAAAAGATGGGTGGGACAGTTGAAGAGATAAGCAAAGAAGTAAGATTCAAAAAACAAAACACATACACAATTTTAAATAAACTAATTCAAAAAGGTTTCGTTGATGTAGAAAAAAGTAATCCAGTAATTTATCATGTTGTACCACCAACCGAAACTTTCAGAAAAGAACAAATAAAAATATTAGATGAATTATATACAGCAAATAATGAACTTAATTTTCTCTATGAGGCAAATATAAACAAATTGAAACATCCAATAAATCTTATTCAAGGTTTTCGACCCATAATAAAAAAGGAAATTAATCTAATAAAAAGTGCTAAAAAGACCTTAAACATGAAAATAGGCTTTCTTTTTTTCAATGAAGCACAAATATTAATAAATGTTTTTGAGAATCTGAAAAATACTGGGGTAAAAATTAACATTATAGCTAATCAAGCTTGTACTATTGATAATGAAAAGATAGAGGTTTTGAATAAATTCAAGAATTGTGATGTAAACGTCAAGGAAGATGATTTACCAAATACAAAAGTTATTTTAGTCGATGGATCTGAAATGATGCAGATCTTCCCAAGATTTCCATTCCATGAAAATATTTATTCAGATAATGTACATTGCACATATAATTATTCTAAAAATATAGCTAAAACTTATAATGATAGATTTAACCATCAACTAAAGCTTATAGTTTGAAATCACTAAATATCATTAAGAATAAATAATTTTTTTTATCTCAATAGACATACATTTCAAGTGTAAAAATTTGAAATAACTTTTATTAAATCTTGATATTCATTTTAAATTAGGACTAACTTATTTATTAAGATTTTTAATAAAAACTTTTTATATGAATAAGAGATAAGGATAATAAGAATTTTTTTTTATTAAAGTTTTTTACTAATGATTAATAAGAATTTGTTTTGTTTATTAAGTTTTTTAACAAGAATAACTAGGATTTGTTTTGTTTATTAAGTTTTTTAACAAGAATAACTAGGATTTGTTTTGTTTATTAAGTTTTTTAACAAGAATAACTAGGATTTGTTTTGTTTATTAAGTTTTTTAACAAGAATAAGTAGGATTTGTTTTGTTTATTAAGTTTTTTAACAAGAATAAGTAGGATTTGTTTTGTTTATTAAGTTTTTTAACAAGAATAAGTAGAATTTTTTCTTTAATAATTACATAATAATAAATAATAATTTTGACATGAATAAAAGATAAAAATAATGATTTTAATTTTTTAAAAAATTAATCTTTCATATTTTTTAGCATTATCTTATCAGATATGCTATCAACATCGTTAAAAGAGACTATTTCTTGATTAGAAAGTATACCTTTTCTTTCTTCTACTTCAATACCTGTAATAGAACCATTATCCTTATTAATATCAATATTGCCTACTTTTCCCACTGAATTACCATTTGAATCAATAATATTCATATCAAGCATTTTATGAGCTTTCATATTAATTCACCTCCATCTTTTAATAGCTAATGTATGAAGTTTAGTCGTGTTTATAAATTCTATAAGCTTAATTGTTACAAATAAATTAATAAAAGCCAGCATCCTGCTATTTTATCATATTAAAGCTTATCAATCATAATATTTAGAGCTACAACATTAGAAATATTATCTATCTGATTAAGTTTAATTAAACCTTCATCACAACAAAAACCTTCCTTTAAATGCACATCTACCCCTTCTATCTTTCCATTTTGTTCATCAACTTCAATATTGCGTATTACTCCAGTAGAATGACCTTCTTTATCAATAACAACCATTCCAATCAAATCTGTTGCTTTCATTTTACTCACCTTCTCTTCAATTTTAAATTCATGATGATTAAAACTTATTCTGGATAATATATTTTCATGAGAATATTTGTTGAAATATAACCATTACATTACTATTTTAAACTATATAAATTTTAACCGTAGCTGATGACTTCTTTATATACTGATTTACCTATATAGGATGATAACTGATTATGATGGCAGATTTTTGTGAAAATTCGAAAGATGTGATATCTTTATTTCATTTGTTTTAGTATTAATGAATTCTTAGTCTTTTAAAGAATATTTTTCTCATTTAAAAATTTTTCTTATTTAAAAATATAAAATAAAAATGATTACAATGAGTAATCATTATAATACTTTAGTTTCCATTCATTATTCATCCAGTGCAGATATTTCTATCGGACCTTGTCTTGAATAAATGACTAAACATACTTCAAATCTTTTTTTCAGCATAAAATATTTTTTTTGAGCTGAGCTAAGCTTCATATGAAAGTTTTTTATTTTTTCTTTCATTTCTTTCATTTCTTCATCACTAAATTTTTTCTCTTCTTTGTGATGTGAAAACATATGATGCTTGTATTTGTGCATTTTGTGTTTTTCCTTTAGCATTTTATATTCAGCAGTTGCCATTGCTAAATCATCTGCCAATGCAATTAAATAATTTTCATTCAAAATTGCAGCCATATTAATCACCTCATTATTATATTGTTTTTAATAGCTTATGTTTTTTTCTATGGAGTATGAAGTTATGACTTATTCGATGAATACAATATTCATTATTTTTTTATATTTTCATTATTTTTCCTTTTTTTATTCCATATAGTTTCAAATCTTTCGTCATAGTTTTTTGCTATGTCTTCGTACTGATTCCAAATACCAATAGCTGTATCTGGGATAATTTTTTTATTTCTACCTTGGAATTTTGAAAAAACATGCATAAGTTCTTTTCCATCTCTAACAATCATTTTTGCCATTGGGAGAGGAGATTTAACTACATTCGCTTTAGATGGCTTTAATTCTTCTAGAATATCAATATTATTTTTCTTTGTAAAATATTTTGATGATACTATAATGTTAACTTCAACACCTTGTTTTATTTTTTTTCCAATTTTTGGCTTTAATATATCTAATTCTCCAGGAAATAAGAATCCTATTCTCATATTAATTGAATTTTTTCCTCTTGAAATAATTTCTAGTTCTTTTTTAATTATTTTTTCTTGACCATGAATTAGCCAAACTGGTGCAGGTACTTTTGATAGCTGATTTTCATATATCTCATTTAATTCTATTTCAGCATTTTCAAGTTTTTCAATTAATTTATTTTTATTTGATTTAAAAATATCTTTTGGGGGAACTACTGTGTATTTTAAGGGTCTTCCTTTATTAACTTCAATAAAACCTCTACGAACTAATGGTTTCAAAACATCATATACACGAGATCTTGGAACATTAGCATTTTCACTAATTTCAGTCGCTGTTCCACTAATAATGTAATTCAAAGCTAAATAACATGAAGACTCGTATTCTGTTAACCCTAATACTTTCAATGAATTCAATATATTATTTTTATTATCATTCATAGGATCACTTTACATTATTTAATTTCCTTAGCAATATTCATTAATTATATATCTATTAATTAAATATTTATTAATTAAATATTCATTAGTTAAATATTCATTAGTTAAATATTAATTAATCAAATATTTATTAATTAAATATTCATTAGTTAAATATTCATTAATTATATATCTATTAATTAAATATTCATTAGTTAAATATTAATTAATTAAATATCTATTAATTAAATATTCATTAGTTAAATATTCATTAATTAAATATCTATTAATTAAATATTTATTAATTATATATCTATTAATTAAATATTCATTAGTTAAATATTAATTAATTATATATCTATTAATTATATATCTATTAATTAAATATTCATTAGTTAAATATTAATTAATTATATATCTATTAATTATATATCTATTAATTAAATATTCATTAGTTAAATATTAATTAATCAAATATTCATTAGTTAAATATTCATTAATCAAATATCTATTAATTAACTTTATTAATATTTTATTAATAAGCTATAAATAAACTTTGTTCTAAAACATACTTTCTTAGTTACAAAAATTATATATACTTTTCGACTCTAATATAATACAAGAACAGTTTAAATGGATCCTAAAGAGCTATTCCTACTAATTAATTAAATTAAATAAAATAAATTAAATAAATTAAATAAATTAATACTTAGGAGATGTAAAAATGAAAAAGGCATTAAAAGAACCATTAGACATGTTTTGTTATCAATGTTCTCAAACAGCATTTGGAAATGGATGTACTATCCAAGGAACTTGTGGAAAAAAACCAACAGTAGCTAAATTACAAGATAATCTGATATTTGCTATTAAAGGGATTAGTGCATACAATAATCTAGTAAATAAAATGGGACATGAAGATAAAGAAATCAACAATTTTTTAACCAACGGCCTCTACACTACACTAACCAATGTTAATTTTGATGTAGAAAATTTAATTAGCCTTGCCATTGAAGCAGGAAAAATAAATTTAAAGGTCATGGACCTTCTAAAAAAGGCAAATATTGAGAACTTTGGAGAACCAACTCCTTCAGAAGTAGAAGTTGGTGCTAAAAAAGGTCCAGGAATATTAGTTACAGGACATGATTTACAAGCATTAGAAGAATTACTAAAACAAACAGAAGACAAAGGAATAAATATTTATACTCATAGTGAAATGTTACCTGCTCATGGTTATCCAGAGCTTAGAAAATATAAACACTTAGTTGGACAACTTGGAGGGCCTTGGTTTGATCAAAAGAAAATCTTTTCTAACTACAATGTAGCTATTCTCGGAACTACAAACTGTGTACTCTTACCTAAAGATAGCTATAAAAATAGAATGTTTACATCAGGAGTAACAAAGCTTCCAGATGTTCAGCAAATAGAAAATTTTGATTTCACCCCAATAATAAATAAAGCATTGGAATTAGGAGATTTAGAAGAAGAAAAAGATAAAAAAACTATTACAACAGGTTTTGGACTAAGTACAATCCTGTCTTTAGCTGATAAAATTAAGGAATTAGTTGAAGCAGGAAAAATAAAAAGATTTTTCTTAGTTGGAGGGTGTGATTCCCCAATTCCTCAAGCTAGCTACTACAGGGAATTTGTAAAAAATCTTCCTAGTGATACAATAGTATTGACATTGGCATGTGGAAAATATAGATTCAATGATCTTGATCTTGGAGATATTGAAGGTATTCCAAGATTAATAGATATTGGGCAATGTAATGACTCTATTGTAGCAATTGAATTAGCTACTGCTCTCTGCGATCTCTTTGAAATGGAATTAAATGATCTTCCTCTTACCATTGTACTCAGTTGGATGGAACAAAAGGCCGCAGCTATTCTTTGGAGCTTGCTGTATTTAGATAAAAAAGACATGCTAATTGGTCCAATTTTACCTGCATGGGCGAATGAGGACATTACAAAATATCTTGTAGATACATTTAATTTAACACCAATTGGAGATCCAAAAGAAGATATTAAAAGGATATTATCTTAAGTGATATAATTTCTTTTTTATTTTTTACTAAATTCTTATTTTACTATTTTTTTATCTTATTTTTTTATTATTTTTTATCCATAATTCTCTAAAATTTTCATATTTTTTATATTATTTTTTTATTATTCTTTATCTATAATCTCTAAAATTTTCATATTTTTTATATTATTTTTTTATTATTTTTTATCCATAATTCTCTAAAATTTTCATATTTTTTATATTATTTTTTTATTATTCTTTATCTATAATCTCTAAAATTTTCATATTTTTTATAATTTTCATAACATTCTTTATTTGAATTATTAAATGTGAAATAAAAAATATAATGGATAATTATTGATATTAAAAATATTTTTATAATGAAAAGATTAATATTTATATATTCCATGATTAACTTTTATAAATTTAAAACTAATTAATATGTGATTTAATGAGAAGCGATAATATAAAAAAAGGGCTTGAAAGAGCACCACATAGAT
This sequence comes from Methanobrevibacter cuticularis, assembly GCF_001639285.1. Lineage (GTDB taxonomy): Archaea > Methanobacteriota > Methanobacteria > Methanobacteriales > Methanobacteriaceae > Methanobaculum > Methanobaculum cuticulare. The sequence goes on from NZ_LWMW01000158.1 coordinate 62,601, forward strand.
CATTACTTAGGGCATGTGGCCTAGATGATGATGATTTTAAAAAGCCATTCATTGGAATAGCTAACAGTTATACGGATATAGTTCCAGGCCATATCCATCTTCAAAAAATAGCTAAAGCTGTTAAAGAGGGTATTCGAGAAAATGGGGGTGTTCCTTTTGAATTTAATACTATGGCTATTTGTGATGGATTGGCTATGAATCATGAGGGAATGAGATATTCTCTTCCTTCTAGGGAGATAATAGCTAATACTGTTGAAAGTGTTGCTATTGGCCATAGTTTAGATGCATTGGTACTTCTTCCTACTTGTGATAAGGTTGTACCGGGCATGTTAATGGCAGCAGCAAGATTGGATATTCCTTCGATTGTAGTTACAGGTGGTCCTATGATGCCAGGAAACTATAAAGGGAAAATAGTTGATTTTATCGATGTTTATGAAGGTGTTGGGGCTGTTTCTTCTGGTAAAATGACAGAAGATGAACTCTATGAATTAGAATGTTCTGCTTGTCCTGGAGAAGGATCATGTGCAGGTCTTTTTACAGCTAATACAATGGCATGTTTAACTGAAGCTATGGGAATGAGTTTGCCTAGGTGTGCTACCACACATGCAGCTGATGAGAATAAAATAGTAATAGCTAAAGAATCAGGAAAACAGATAATTAAAATGTTTAAAGACCAACTTACTCCTTCTAAAATACTATCTCAAGAAGCTTTTAATAATGGACTAGCTGTTGATATGGCTCTTGGTGGTTCAACTAATACTGCATTACATATTCCAGCTATTGGTAGTGAATTAGAAGATAAAGGTATTCAGGTTGATTTAGATCTTTTTGATGATATAAGTAAAAAAATTCCTCATATTGCATCAATCAGTCCTTCAGGGGAAGATACTATGCTAGATCTTCATAATGCTGGAGGAATTCCTTCAGTTTTAAAAGCTATTGAGACTAAAATTGATACTTCTACTATCACTTGCAATGGAAAGACAATTGAAGAAAACAACAAAAATATAGAAATCAAGGATGTTGATGTTATAAGATCAATAGATGCTCCAGTCCACATGGAAGGGGGAATAGCTATTCTTAAAGGAAATTTGGCTCCAAATGGATCAGTTGTGAAACAAGGAGCTGTTGATGAATCTATGATGTATCATAAAGGCCAAGCTAAAGTATTCAATAGTGAGGATGAGTCTGTCACTGCAATTTTTAATGGATCCATAAAAGAAGGAGACATTGTTGTAATAAGGTGTGAAGGTCCAAAAGGAGGTCCTGGAATGAGAGAAATGCTTAATCCAACTGCAGCTATTGTAGGGTTAGGAATAAAAAATGTAGCTCTTATCACCGATGGAAGATTCTCTGGAGGCACTAGAGGGCCATGTATTGGCCATATTTCTCCAGAAGCTAAAGATGGGGGCCCAATAGCTGCTCTTAAAGATGGAGATATTATTGAAATCGATATTAAAAATAGATCATTAAATGTAGAACTATCTGATAATGAAATTGCTGCAAGAATAGCTAAATCTGAACTACCAGAAAAGAAATTTAAGGGTTGGTTAAATATCTATCAAAAAACAGTGAGTTCTGCAGATAAAGGAGCTATTTTAAGATAATTAAGGATTAAATCCTAAATCAATCATACTCGATTAATTTGATTTTTTAAGTTTAAAATGAAGTTTTTATTATTTGAATAATAATACAATTTATATAAAATAAAAACAATATATGTAATATTAAATGAATTTTAAGATAAATATCATAATTATAGACTCTTTAATTAAAATGTTACTATGAATTTATTTGTAAATAGATCCTCTTTAATTAAAATGTTACTAATTTATTTGTAAATAGATCCTCTTTAATTAAAATGTTACTATGAATTTATTTGTAAATAGATCCTCTTTAATTAAAATGTTACTAATTTATTTGTAAATAGATTCTCTTTAATTAAAATGTTACTAATTTATTTGTAAATAGATCCTCTTTAATTAAAATGTTACTATGAATTTATTTATATTTTTATTATATTGTTTTATCATAATACTTTTAAAATTATTAATTATTAATAGGTGTTTAAATGTCGGCAAAGAAAGAAATAGCCATTTATGCAATAATTATCATTATTGGATTGATTGCAGCTCAACACTTAAATGTTGTTGTTTCAGGAAGTATGGAGCCTGTATTATATAGGGGCGACATAGTAATCGTTGAAAAAACTAATTTTTTAGGAATACATGAGTTCAATCCAGAGGATGTTAAAGTTGGAGATATTGTAGTTTATAATGCTGAATGGTTCCCAAATCCTGTAATTCACAGGGTTATCAATATTTCGGAGATTAATGGAACTAAATATTTCACGATTAAAGGTGATAATAATCCAGTTCAAGACCCTTTACCTGTTTCGCCTTCTCAAGTAACAGAAAGGGTAGTTACATTATGGGATCAACCACTTGTCATACCTAAAGTTGGATACATCACAATTTGGTTAAAAGGATTATAATAAAGATTTGATTTTAATGAATTAAATGATTTTCAGAGTTATAATCTGATTTGATTTTAATGAATGAATTAAATGATTTTCAGAGTTCATAATCTGATTTGATTTTAATGAATGAATTAAAATGATTTTCAGAGTTATAATCTGATTTTAATTTTTAATAATTATTATAATTTGTAAGAATCACAACATAATTTTTATTCTTTAATTATTATGATAACATGTGATTTTGTAGAATTATATCATTTTAATTAAGAATAATTAAATTTTAGATGGATTAAGTTTTTTAAGAATAATTAAATTTTAGATGGATTAAGTTTTTTAAGAATAATTAAATTTTAGATGGATTAAGTTTTTTAAGAATAATTAAATTTTAGATGGATTAAGTTTTTTAAGAATAATTAAATTTTAGATGGATTAAGTTTTTTAAGAATAATTAAATTTCAAATGTATTGAATTTTTTAATGATTAGATTTCTAATTTATATTTAATCATCGAATTTTCTTTTAATCATTAAATCTATTTATTAATATTTTACCTATTTACTATTTTTAAAATATATGGTGAATTTATGTATTTTACAATTAAAAATGAAGCTTTAAAATCTTTAGAAGAGGCTATTACAAAACTAAATTATGAAATTCCAGAAGAAATAAAGCTTGAATTTCCACCGAACCCTAAAATGGGAGATTTAGCTACAACTGTTTCATTTCAATTAGCTAAAGCCCTTAAAATGTCTCCTATGGATGTAACTAATGAAATAATGGCAACAATAGCTATTAATGATATTTTTGAAAAAGTTGAAGCCAAAGGACCTTATATTAACTTTTTCATAAATTACTGTGAATTTTCAAAAAAGCTACTTGAATCTGTGGATGACAATTATGGAGAACTTGAAAATAGGGATAAAAAAATCATATTAGAACATACTTCAGCTAATCCTAATGGTCCATTACATATTGGTCATATAAGAAATGCAATTATTGGAGATTCTTTAAAAAGACTTTTAAAAACAGCAGGATATGAAGTTGATACTCAGTATTATGTTAATGATATGGGTCGTCAAATAGCTATGATAGTTTTTGGAATGGAGAAATTGGGACTAACAATCAATGAAAAACTAGCTAAGGAATTCAATGATTTAAATGAGTCATCAAATTCACCTAATATTAATTTATTAACTTTAAAATCAAATATAAACACTGATGGACTTTTTGATAACAAAATTGATCATCAAATAGGTCAACTATATTTTCAAGTTAATGAAAAATTAAAAGAAGATGAAACTTTAAAAACTGAAGTTGATAATTTAATAAAAGGATATGAACGTGGAATCGATCCTCAACATGATAAAACATTTGAAAAAGCTGTCAATGACTGTTTAATTGGAGTTAAACAGACTTTATCCAAACTTAACATAAAACATGATGAATTTGTTTGGGAAGGGCAATTTGTTAGAAATGGTGAAGTGGATAGAATTGTCAATGATTTAATAGCTACTGGCAACACCAAAGAAAATGAAGTTTTATATCTTGATTTAAAGGATTTTGGAATAGAAAAAGAGCTTGTTTTACGAAGATCTGATGGCACATCACTTTATTCTACTAGAGATCTAGCTTATCATACTTGGAAATCACATCAAGGAGATGTAGTTTTAGATATCTTGGGCTCTGATCATAAATTGGCTATTGAACAAATCAGTATTGCTTTAGACTTATTAGATGAAAATACTCCAGAAGTTATATTTTATGAGTTCATCACACTACCTGAAGGTTCAATGTCAACTCGAAGAGGAGTGTTCATTTCAGTAGATGAATTAATCCAAGAAGCTATTATTCGAGCTAAAAAAGAAGTTCAAACACGGAGAACAGACTTAAATTCTGATGAAATAGCTAAAATATCTGAAGAAATTGGTATTGGAGCTATTAGGTACTATATATCTAAACTTTCACCTGAAAAGCATATCACTTTCAAATGGGATGAGGCCCTTAGTTTTGAAAGAGGTTGTGCATCTATTCAATATGCTCATGCAAGAGCTTGTAAACTTCTTGAGAAATGTGGTAAATTTAGTAATGGTAAATTAGCTATAACAGCTGATAATATTGAAAACGATTGGATTCCTAATGATAATGAAACAGAATTGATTCGAACAATAGCTAAGTTCCCGATTGTTGTAAAAGAAGCTTCAGAAATGATGAGAGTTCATCCAATTGCACAATATACTCAAGATCTTGCAAGTAGTTTTAACAAGTTTTATAAATCAGAACAAGTTATCAGCTGTGAAGTAGAATCAGCTAGATTGCTATTAGTTGATAAGGCAAGAATAACACTTAAAAATAGTTTGAATTTATTAGGCGTTGTAGCCCCTAAAAAAATGTAACTATAGTTTTTTTAGAATTTAAACATAATACTACTTATTAATAAGTTAATTAGTAGCTATTTTTATATATTATTTTCTACATCTACAATTTTAGGGATTATTTTTACTTTTAAATTTCTTTTAATTTTTTATTATTGTTTATAATTCTTATTTCTTTATAATTTTCTACATCTACAATTTTAGGGTTTATTTTTACTTTTAAATTTCTTTTAATTTTCTATCATTTTCTACATCTACAATTTTAGGGATTATTTTTACTTTTAAATTTCTTTTAATTTTTTATTATTTTCTACATCTACAATTTTAGGGTTTATTTTTACTTTTAAATTTCTTTTAATTTTCTATCATTTTCTACATCTACAATTTTAAAAAATTTTTCATACTAGAAAGAACATTTTAGAAAAATTGAAGACTTTTTACTAATAAAAACCCCAAAACCCTTCTTATTAAAATCTTCTTATTTTAAAAACTTTTTGAGGACGATCCAGTAATCACAATTTCAGTGAAAATGATTTGAATTTAAGTATATACTTATACAAAGTATAATATCAAAATCATTTCTAAATTGTTTATTTTAGTTTATATATATTCATTAATCAAGAAATAATTGTGATTCACCCTCAAAATCAGATTAAAAAATCAAAAAATTGTTTCCTAGCCAACATTATTTTATTATTTTCCTTTTTTCATGTTTTGTTGTGAAGTATTATTCTTTACTTATTTATGATATATATATATATATATATATATATTATCTTTAAATAAAGTTTATATAAGGCATAGAATATAATTATTATCGGTTAATTAATAGGGATTATTCTCTATTTTTTAACCTTTTAGTATTGTATGAATTAAATAAACAATGTAAAAGGAGGTGAAAAAACGAAAAACTATAAAAAAATAATACTAAAAACGAGTATACTAATAGCTACTATTTTATTATTAGCTATTAGCTTAAACTCTGGATTTTCAGCCACTGTAGATGTTGATAATTCAACAGCTGGTGGAGGAATCCTAAAAGGACTAAATGATGCAAATAATACTGATACCATACTCTTAGCTATTGGAAACTACACAGGAACTAACAATACAGGAACTACTAATGCAGGAATAAATATTAACAAAAATGTGACAATACAAGGAAATGGATCTGCTGCTGAGGTAATAATTGACGCACAAAGATCAAGCCGAATATTCACTATAGGCAGTAATAACTTGAATGTGACTTTCATCAACATAACATTCACAAATGGAAGATATAGTGGCGATGGTGGAGCAATATATAATCAATACGCTGCCACAATGATGACTTTCATCAACTGTACATTCACAAACAACAATGCAACTGATTATGGTGGTGTTATCTACAATTCTGGTGTTAATTTGAGTGTTAGTGGTTCTAGTTTCATTAACAATACTGCTTTTTGTGGTGGTGTTATCTACAATTCTGGTGGTAATTTGAGTGTTAGTGGTTCTAATTTCATTAACAATACTGCAACTACTAGTGTTGGTGGTGTTATCTACAATTCTGGTGTTAATTGTAGTGTTAGTGGTTCTAGTTTCATTAATAATACTGCTGGTAATGGTGGTGTTATCTACAATTCTGCTACTAATTTGAGTGTTAGTGGTTCTAGTTTCATTAATAATACTGCTGGTAATGGTGGTGCTATCTACAATCCTAATGTTGCTAATTTGAGTGTTAGTGGTTCTAATTTCATTAACAATACTGCAACTGGTAATGGTGGTGCTATCTACAATTCTGGTGGTAATTTTAGTGTTAGTGGTTCTAATTTCACTAATAATACTGCAACTGATTATGGTGGTGCTATCTACAATTATGGTGTTAATTTGAGTGTTAGTGGTTCTAGTTTCATTAACAATACTGCAACTAGACATGGTGGTGCTATCTACAATCCTAATGTTGCTAATTTGAGTGTTAGTGGTTCTAATTTCATTAACAATACTGCAACTGGTAATGGTGGTGTTATCTACAATTCTGGTGGTAATTTTAGTGTTAGTGGTTCTAATTTCACTAATAATACTGCTTTTAATGGTGGTGGTGTTATCTACAATTATGATGGTGTTAATTTGAGTGTTAGTGGTTCTAGTTTCATTAATAATACTGCAACTGGTAATGGTGGTGTTATCTACAATTCTGCTACTAATTTGAGTGTTAGTGGTTCTAGTTTCATTAATAATACTGCAACTGGTAATGGTGGTGTTATCTACAATTCTGCTACTAATTTGAGTGTTAGTGGTTCTAATTTCACTAATAATACTGCTTTTAATGGTGGTGGTGTTATCTACAATTATAATGGTGTTAATTTGAGTGTTAGTGGTTCTAGTTTCATTAATAATACTGCAACTGGTAATGGTGGTGTTATCTACAATTCTGGTGGTAATTTTAGTGTTAGTGGTTCTAATTTCACTAATAATACTGCAACTGATTATGGTGGTGCTATCTACAATTATGGTGTTAATTTTAGTGTTAGTGGTTCTAGTTTCATTAATAATACTGCAACTGGTAATGGTGGTGTTATCTACAATGATTATGGTGTTAATTTGAGTGTTAGTGGTTCTAGTTTCATTAACAATACTGCAAATAGTTATGGTGGTGCTATCTACAATCGTTATGGTGTTAATTTGAGTGTTAGTGGTTCTAATTTCATTAACAACACTGCAAATACTAGTGGTGGTGCTATCTACAATTTTGGTGCTAATTTGAGTGTTAGTAGTTCTAGTTTCATTAACAATACTGCAACTAGTGATGGTGGTGTTATCTACAATAGTGGTGTTAATTTTAGTGTTAGTGGTTCTAGTTTCACTAATAATACTGCAAATTCTTATTCTGGTAGTGGTGGTGTTATCTACAATTCTGGTGCTAATTTGAGTGTTAGTGGTTCTAATTTCACTAATAGTGTTGCTAATTCTGGTGGTGTTATCTACAATAATGGTGGTGCTAATTTGAGTGTTAGTGGTTCTAGTTTCATTAAAAATACTGCAAATAATAATGGTACTACAACTGGTAATGGTAGTGCTATCTACAATAATGGTGGTGCTAATTTGAGTGTTAGTGGTTCTAATTTCACTAATAACACTGCACGTAGTTTTGGTGGTGTTATCTGGAATAATGGTACTAATTTGAGTGTTAGTGGTTCTAGTTTTATTAACAATACTGCAAGTAGTGGTGGTGTTATCTGGAATAATGGTGCTAATTTGAGTGTTAGTGGTTCTAGTTTCATTAATAATACTGCAACTAGGTATGGTGGTGCTATCTACAATACTGGTGGTAATTTGGGTGTTAGTGGTTCTAGTTTCATTAATAATACTGCTGTTTATGGTGGCGGTGTTTTTACTATTGATTATACTAGTAGGATTGTGGATTCTAATTTTACTGGTAATAGTCATGCCGTTGGGTTATCTAATACTGGGTTTAATGCTAATTTTACATTATCTGGTAATCGTATTATTAATAATACTGTTGGTATTCAATTTGTTGTAACTAATTTGAATTATAATATTATTGGTTTAAACAATACTAATACTATCTCTGATAATTTGTATGCTGTTGCTATAAGTGGTAATAATACTAATTATGTAGTAAAAGATAGTTTTGGTTATAGTAATAATGGTGGATTTATATTCACTAATGGTGCTACTGGTAATCGTTTGACTGGTAATTTTACGGGTTATACTAGGTCTGATAGTAGTGGTGTTGCTGTAATGTTTAATGCTACTTCAACTAATAATTTGGTTTATAATTCTACTATAAATGGTAGTGATGTTGGTGTTGTTTTCAATGGTACTAATAATAATTTAACTGGTTCTAATATAGTCAATAACCTAAATGGAGGAATAATTGTCTATAATGTAACTGGTAATCGTATCAATTACAATCGTATCTACAATAACAATGGTACTGGTTTTGATATGGTAAATCTTGGAACTAATACTAATGCTGATTTGAACTGGTGGGGTAAAAACAATATAAGTGGTATTGTTTCTGGTGTTAATACTAATAATCATTATATTTTGAATATTACTAACACTAGTAGTTTAGATAATGTTAATATTGGAGAGAGTATTAATTTTTATCTATTAGTCTTAAACACTACTTTAACTAATACCAATGTTACAAATTTACCATATTTTGTAATTAACGGCACCTTTAATGGCGCAGCCTATAATTCCAGTCGTGACGATTTGTTTATGTATGTGTTCAATATTTTATCTGGAGAGACTCAAAATATAGATGCTTCTTTAGATGATGAATATGTGTCTATAAATTTTGATGTGATAAAATATTCCACAAACTCAACTATCATTATTAATCCTAATCCTGTCCCTATCGGTGATAATATCACTGTTAGCGGTCAATTAGCTAATTACACTGGAATAAATAATGTTAACATTACTGTTGATGGTAAAACATTTACTAATGTAACTGTTAATAGTACTGGTGGTTGGAGTGTAGTTTATACTACTAATCATACTGGAACTTTAACTGTAGTTGTTAGCTTCGCTGGCAATGAAAATTACACAGCTTTTACTAATACTACAACTTTCACAGTAGCTAAAAATAGTACTAACTCAACTATAATTGTTAATCCTAATCCGGTTCAAATTGGTGTAAATACTACTATTAGTGGTGTTTTAGCTAATTATACTGGAATATCTAGTATTACTGTTATTATCGATGGAAATATTAGATTAGTGACTGTTAATAGTGCTGGGGGTTGGAGTTTGAATTATACTACAACTCAAACTGGCACTTTAACTGTAATTGTTATCTTTAATGGTAATGATAATTACACAAGCTTTACTAATTCTACAACTTTCACAGTAAATAAGAATAGTACTAATTCAACTATAATTGTTAGTCCTAATCCTGTAAGTATTGGTGTAAATACTACTATTAGTGGTGTTTTAGCTAATTATACTGGTATTAGTTTTGTTACTGTTATTGTTGATGGTAAACAGTTTAATGTTGCTGTTACTAATGGTTATTGGGAGTTAAACTATACTACAATTCGCACTGGTTCTATTAATGTTATTGTTGGTCTTTCTGGTCATGGAAATTTCTCTGATTTCAGTAATTCTACAACTTTCACAGTAAATAAGAATAGTACTAATTCAACTATAATTGTTAATCCTAATTCAGTTCAGATTGGTGTAAATACTACTATTAGTGGTGTTTTAGCTAATTATACTGGTATTAGTTTTGTTACTGTTATTGTTGATGGTAAACAGTTTAATGTTGCTGTTACTAATGGTTATTGGGAGTTAAACTATACTACAATTCGCACTGGTTCTATTAATGTTATTGTTGGTCTTTCTGGTCATGGAAATTTCTCTGATTTCAGTAATTCTACAACTTTCACAGTAAATAAGAATAGTACTAATTCAACTATCGTTATTAATCCTAATTCAGTTCAGATTGGTGTAAATACTACTATTAGTGGTGTTTTAGCTAATTATTCTGGAATAAATCAGGTTACTGTTACTGTTGATGGTATACAGTTTAATGTAGCTGTTGATAGTACTGGTGGTTGGAGTTTAAATTATACTACTGTTCGTACTGGTTCTGTTAGTGTTGTTGTTAGTTTTGCTGGTAATGATAATTACACAAGCTTTACTAATTCTACAACTTTCACAGTAAATAAGAATAGTACTAATTCAACTATAATTGTTAGTCCTAATCCTGTAAGTATTGGTGTAAATACTACTATTAGTGGT
>NZ_LWMW01000159.1 GCF_001639285.1 Methanobrevibacter cuticularis
AACCACATTCACCGAAAGATTTAATACATCATCATTCAATAATATCTTATGTGGTGTGTTGTTTTTTGTTTGCATACATAATAATACACACCACCATAATATTAATACTTTACGAACTACTGATAATAAAAAACAAACACAACAATCTTTTAATAGCTTAATTTATTAATATTATCTAGCTTTTTCTTATGCCATTTTAAATTTAAAACTTCTAAAACTAAATAAAATCATTAGTGTGATAATTCAATGTCAACTAAAGTTAAATCTGCCGATGATCTTCCTAAGAAGCCTGGAATTTATATAATGAAGGATTCTGAGGATAAAATCATCTACATTGGCAAATCGAAATCTCTAAGGAATAGAGTAAAGTCTTATTTCAAAGACAAGTATGATACACCAAAGACTCAAATTTTAATGAGTCATTTTAATAGCTTAGAATACATAATAACTGATTCTGAAAAGGAAGCTCTGATTCTTGAAGCAAATCTAATTAAAAAGCACAAGCCTAAATATAATATTCGCCTCAAAGATGATAAAAGATATCCTTATGTTAAAATAACTGATGAAGACTTTCCTAGACTTATCATAACTCGAAACATAACTAAGACAGGTAGCTATTTTGGACCATTCACTGATGTTGGATCTGTACGGCAAACTGTGAAGTTTTTAAAATCTTTATTTAAAATAAGAACTTGTAGAAGAATGGATGGACCTTGTTTAAACTCCCAAATTGACCTTTGTTATGGTCCTTGTGGAGGAAACATATCAAAAAAAGAATATAAAAAGTTAATATCTAAGATAGATTTATTTTTTCAAGGAAAATATTCCCAAATAATTAAGAACCTCAAAAAAGAAATGAAAGAAGCAGCTATTTCTGAAAATTTTGAAAAAGCAGCTGTAATAAGGGATCAAATAATTTCAATTGATGAAATAATGGAAAAACAATTCGTTGATTTTAAAGATGAATTAGATCAAGATATAATAGCTATGTCTTTTGATGGAGATTCAGCTATTGTAGTAGTGTTTTCAGTGCGAGATGGGAAAATCAATGGAAAAGATGACTTCTTAATGTCAGGAGCCAAGAATAACAAATCAAATGAAGTTATATCTGCATTTATCCAACAATATTATGGAATAAACAGACATGTTCCCAAGGAAATCATTTTAGAAGAAGCTATTAAAGATAAAGAAGAGGAAAAACTACTTCTTGATTGGTTAACTGATCTTCGAGGAGAGGAAGTAGAAATTACTGTTCCTCTTGAAGGAAGTAAACTGCGATTAATAAGAATGGTAGCTAAAAATGCAGATCTTATCAAAAAACAAAAGAAAAAAATGAAAAATGCTATGATTGAGATTAAGAAATACTTAAAGCTTGAAAAGCTCCCAAGAATCATAGAAGGATATGACGTTTCAAATATCTCAGGAAAATTAGCTGTTGGTTCAAAAGTATCATTTAAAGATTCTATCCCCAATAAAAAACAATATAAAAGATTCAAACTAGAAACTCCAGGTCCAGATGATTATGGAATGATGAGAGAGCTATTAAGTAGACGATTAAAACCTTTATCTGAGGGAGAAGGAGAAGAACCTAACTTAATCCTTATTGATGGAGGAAAAGGACAACTCAAAATAGCTATTGAAGTCTTAAAAAAATATAACTTAGAACATATCCCAATTATAGGATTAGCCAAAGAATTTGAAGAAATATTTATTCCACAAAGTCAAATTCCAATTAGAATCCCTAAAACCAATGAAGGTCTTCATTTACTTCAACGAGTTAGGGATGAATCCCATAGATTCGCAGTTACATATCATAGAAAATTGAGATCCAAAGAAATCGAAGGATCTGAACTTGATGATATCATAGGAATAGGTAAAACAAGAAAAATAAACTTACTTAAACACTTTGGAGACATTGAAACTATTAAAAAAGCAGATATTAATGAAATAGCTAATGTAAAAGGATTAAATAAAAAAGTAGCTAAAAATGTATATGATTATTTTAAAAAAACAGTGCAAAAAGTCCAATAAAAGATTATAGCGATTATTAAGTAAATATTTACTCTAAATAAAAACAAAATAAGCTATATGAATTATTAATAAATAATAAGATAATATTTATAAATTATTAATAAAAATAAAATAAGCTATATGAATTATTAATAAATAATAAGATAATATTTATAAATTATTAATAAAAATAAAATAAAATTTATGAATTATTAATAAACACAAATATATATTAAATTCTAGAAAATTATTCTAAGGTATTCAAAGAATATAGAAACTATTCTAGACTATTAATAGCTTCAACCAAGAGATCAATTGTTTTTTCAACATCATTCATACTTGCTATACTCACTGTAGTATGAATATATCTTGTAGGAACTGAAAGTACTCCTGTTGGTATTCCTTCTCTAGTTAAATGAATAGCTGTTGCATCAGTAGTTCCACCATCACTAACTTCAAGTTGATAGTCTATATCTGCTTTTTCTGCAGAATCTATTAAAATATTTTTGATCTTTTTAGGAGTGATTATTCCTCTACCACTAGCATCAATGAGAATTATTGCTGGACCTTTTCCAATTTCTACAGGAGAATCCTCTAGTGTAATACCTGGATGATCTCCAGATATTGTAACATCAAGAGCAAAAGCCATATCAGGGTTAAGTTTAAATGCAGAAGTTTTAGCACCTTTAAGTCCAACTTCTTCTTGTACAGTTCCAACACCAAAAACAGTAGCTTTACTATCTACTCTTTTTAAAGTTTCAATCATCACATAACAACCAATACGATTATCCAATGCTTTACCCATAATAAGATCATTTGGAAACTCTTCAAAATCAGATTTAAAGCTAATTGGATCCCCTATTGAAACCATTTCTTCAGCTTCCTTCTTGGAAGATGCACCAATATCTAGAAACATTTTGTCTGATTCAATGATTTTTTTTCTCTCAGCAGCTTTCATAACATGAGGTGGCTTAGAACCAATGACTCCAGTGACATCCCCATTTTTTCCATGAATAATCACTGTTTGATTTAATAACATTTGATCATTGATTCCACCTATTTTTGAAAACCTAATAAAACCTTTTTTATCAATATATCGAACTATAAGTCCAATTTCATCCATGTGAGAAGCTAGCATTACACTACTTCCTTTCTTATCTCCTTTTTTAATAGCTATTATATTTCCCATTAAATCTTCTTGAATTTCATCAACATGGTCTATTAGCTCTTCTTTAATAATAGTTGCAATTTTTTCTTCAAATCCAGATATTCCTGATGTTAAAGACAGTTTTTTTATTAGTTCCATTAATCTCACCTAAATAATTTATTGAATTTTGAATATTTTTATAATATATCAACCAATTTCAAATTATACATAATATTAATTTATTAATTATAATGATCTATATAAAACATAAATTCCTATAATTATAAGGATAATTTGTGGCCATAATGTAAATATAAAGTCTGGAATCCATCCCATCTTAGCTGCAATCCATGCCAATGCAAAAACTACAATCAAAATACCTACAAAAATTCCTGCCTTATTTATCTTACTTCTTGTTCTAATTGGAATGTTATTGTTATCATCATTCATTTTCATCACAATATTATATTTTATAATGACATTCAAATATGATATAACTTTATAATTCATTATATAAATAATTTGAATTTATTTTATTATCTAGTAATCAGATTTTTAGTGGAATTGAAATAAGAAATGTTGTTATTCCAAGTTTACTTGATAATTATAAAAATCAGATTATTTATTGGAGTTGGAATGTTAAAAAAAGCATAAATGAGTATAAATGAGTATAAAAACAAACATGGAAATAATAGCCAAGTTAAAATTTCAATTCCAATAAATGGTCTGATTTTTATTCTATTTTTTCTTCAATATGCCCTATTCTTTTGTCTCTTTCAATCCCAATAAATGGTCTGATTTTTATCAACAAGAGCATTGTTGAATGTTACAGCAAAACTATCTTTCAATCCCAATAAATGGTCTGATTTTTATGATGAGATCATCAGTAAATTATTGTTAGGTGAAAGCTTTCAATCCCAATAAATGGTCTGATTTTTATAAACACAATCCTAAACGTATTAAAGAAAAATACACTTTCAATCCCAATAAATGGTTTGATTTTTATACTAACATTTTTAGCGATATTGGCATATGCAGTGCCGTTTCAATCCCAATAAATGGTCTGATTTTTATTAGACTCATAATATTTTATGTAAGTATGATAAAGACTTTCAATTCCAATAAATGGTTTGATTTTTATTAATATTAAATATTATACTAATGAGAGTGTCCCATAATTAAGATTTTTAAAAAATTTAATGAAAATATTTCACATTTAACATCTTTAAATATTATATAGACACATATATCATTTTATTTTTTAAAAATAATCTTTATAAAATATATTATTTAAATTTAAAATAATATAAACTCTTTAAAAATTGAATTAAATAAAATAATTACTTTGTTATAGGTATTAATGGATATTTTGTCAGCTATTTAATAT
>NZ_LWMW01000160.1 GCF_001639285.1 Methanobrevibacter cuticularis
AATTATAATTAATTAAATTTAATATAATTCAGAATATTTTTATAAACACTTAATAAAACATTTTTCAATAAAATATAATTCTAAAATTATAATTAATTAAATTTAATATAATTCAGAATATTTTTATAAATACTTAATAAAATTTAATATATAAATATATTTTAATTAATAATATAAATAGTTAAATTAGATTAAAAATTAAATTATTTTAATTTTAATTATTTTAATAATAATATGATTCTGAAATAATAATACTATAATTCTGAAATAATAATACTATAATTCTGAAATAATAATACTATAATTCTGAAATAATAATATGATTCTAAAGTAATAATACTATAATTCTGAAGTAATAATATTATAATTCTGAAGTTTATAAACAAGATGGATATTGGAATATACTATGAAATAATATGAAATTAGTTATTTGGAGTGTTAAAATGAAAGTATTGGTTGTTGGAACAGGTGCAAGAGAACATGCTATTTGTGAAGCATTAAAAGAAGATGTTGAATTATATTCATATATGTCTAATAAAAATCCAGGGATAGCTAA
This sequence comes from Methanobrevibacter cuticularis, assembly GCF_001639285.1. Taxonomy (GTDB): domain Archaea; phylum Methanobacteriota; class Methanobacteria; order Methanobacteriales; family Methanobacteriaceae; genus Methanobaculum; species Methanobaculum cuticulare. Next base: position 557 of record NZ_LWMW01000160.1, read on the forward strand.
AATAGCTACCTTTAAACAAGGTGATGAAGGAGATATAAATAAAGTGGCTGAATATGCAGTAGAAAATAACATTGATATGGCTGTTATAGGTCCAGAAGCTCCTCTTGGAAAAGGAATAGTGAATGAACTTGAAAAAAATGGGATCGATTGTGTTGGTCCAAATATGGAAGCTGCTAAAATTGAAACAGACAAATCATTTATGAGAAATCTATTTGAAACACATGATATTGAAGGTTCATTGGTTTACAAAGTTTTTGATAACTACAATGATATTAGCATATTTCTTGACAATTTTGATAAAGATGTTGTAGTAAAACCTGTTGGTTTAACTGGTGGTAAAGGTGTTAAAATAGTTGGTGAACATCTTAAAAATAATCAAGAAGCTAAAGAATATGCTAAAGAAGTTATGGATAATAAAATGGGAGGATTCCCACAAGTTATTATTGAAGAAAGATTGATTGGAGAAGAGTTTACAGTGCAGGCCTTTTCAGATGGAGAACATTTAGCCCCAATGCCTGCAGCTCAAGATCATCCATATGCTTTTGAAGGTGGAAAGGGACCAATTACCGGAGGGATGGGTTCTTATTCTGATAAAAATGGAATCTTACCATTTTTAACTCAAGATGAATATGATAAAGCTGTAAAAATCATGGAAGAAACTATAAAAGCTATAAGTAAAGAAACTAGACCTTATAAAGGAATTCTTTACGGCCAATTTATGCTTTGCAAAGATGGTCCAAGACTCATAGAATATAATGCGAGATTTGGAGATCCTGAAGCTATGAATGTTCTTAGTATTATGAAAACCCCTATGATTAAAGTTTGTCAAGCTATTATAGATGGAAACTTGGAAAAAGTTGAATTTGAAAATAAAGCATCAGTTTGTAAATATATTGTTCCAGATGGATACCCTGAAACAGAACATAACAATGAATTAATAGAAGTTGATGAAGAAAAAATCAATAGTATGGGAGCAAAAGTATTTTATGCCGCTGTAAATCAAAAAGAAGATGGGATCTATACTTCCTCATCTAGAGCTATTGGAATTGTAGGAATTGGAAATACAATAGCTGAAAGTGAAGCTATTTCAGAGAAGGCATGTGAATACGTATCTGGAAACTTATATCATAGAAGAGATATAGGAACAAAAGAGTTAATTCAACAAAGAATAGATCATATGAAAGAAATAAGAGAATAATAAATAATGTCTAGAATAATAAATAATGTCTAGAATAATAAATAATGTTTAGAATAATAAACAATGTCTAGAATAATAAACAATGTTCAGAATAATAAATAATGTTCAGAATAATAAATAATGTTCAGAATAATAAATAATGTTCAGAATAATAAATAATGTTCAGAATAATAAATAATGTTCAGAATAATAAATAATGTCTAGAATAATAAATAATGTCTAGAATAATAAATAATGTCTAGAATAATAAATAATGTTTAGAATAATTAATAATGTTTAATAGATAAATGATGAATATGATGGTATTGATTGAGAAAAAAACTAGCAAATTATTAATATGATAAAGGAGTAATACTAATTATTATTTTATATAATATTATTAAAATATTTTGTTTAAATCATTTATTAGCTGTTAATTATTATGAAGGTGCCTTAAAATGAGAAGCCTATTATCAATTTGTGATATAAAAAACGAAGTTCCTGATATATTAAAATTAGCTAAGGAATTTAAAGAAAGAAAAATAAAAAACAAACCTCTTGAGGGGAAATCATTAGCTATGATCTTCCAGAAATCATCCACAAGAACTAGGGTTTCTTTTGAAGTAGGAATGTATGAATTAGGTGGAAACTCTCTGTTTTTATCTTCAGATGAATTACAGATGGGAAGAGGAGAACCAATTTCAGATACAGCGAAAGTTCTCAGTCGTTATGTTGATGGAGTTATGATAAGAGCTGTTGAACATGAAGATGTTGTAGAATTCCGTGATAAATCAGATGTTCCAATAATAAGTGGACTCACTAATCTTGAACACCCTTGCCAAGTTTTAGCAGATATGCTAACAGTTAAAGAATATTTAGGGAATTTTGATGGAAAATTCACTTATGTTGGAGATGGGAACAATGTTTGTAACTCATTAATTCTTATTTGTGCTTGTTTAGGTATGGATATAGCTATTGCTTGTCCTTCAGGATATGAACCAAACCAAGAAATCGTTAAAAAAGCAAAAAAAATAGCTAATGAATTTGGCTCAAAAATCATAATTACTAATGATATTGAAACAGCTGTAAATAATGCAGTAGTAGTATATACTGATGTTTGGGTTAGTATGGGTGATGAAGAAGAACAATTAAAACGGATGAATGACTTCAGAAAATACCAAGTTAACTCTCAACTTATGAAATTAGCAAGTGAAAATGCAATATTCATGCATTGTTTACCAGCTATTCGTGGACAAGAAGTTGAATCTGAAGTTATTGATGGGCCACAATCAGTCATAATTGATCAAGCTGAAAATAGACTACATGCTCAAAAAGCTGTGCTTTATTATTTCTTAAAATAAAAAGGATTTTAAGATATTTTATTAATAAAATAACCCCCCATATAATTAACTTTTAATGAAATAAATGCCAGTTAACCATTTATAGCGTATATATTTTACACTTTTTAGGTTTTCAACTTTACATATTTTTATATTTCAATTTTATAATATCATTAGGGTGCTAGATTTTTTGTATTTTTTTGAGTGATTTTCAATCTTGTTTTTCTTATTTTCCCAGTTTTATAATTTTTGTTTCAGAAAGTGCAACATATTCTTTTGGTATAGAAGTAATAAAGTGCGATTTCAACTGAAAAATTAATATATGGAAATATTAGACATTGAAAAGTATATAGTATTGAATTTAAGAATATTCAAAAATATATAGCATTGAATAATTTTTTTTTATTTCCATCAATAAATGCTTCAATAATGGATAAATTTGGAAAATTTTCTCTGAAAACTAGAGAATTTATCTGTCTTTTAGCTGAAAATTTAGTTGTTATCATATTTATTTAACTATAATAACACAAACAATAGAATCAATTCTTATTTTTATTATGACTCTTCAAAAAATGGAGTTGATTTTTTTATTAGATAAAATTAGAGGGAAAAAAATAATAAAAAAAAATGGGTAGAAAATAAATAACTTCTCCCCAAAAAAATGATTAATTCTTCTTTTTTTAGAAACAATCATTCTAAATATGGTTAAAAATACTATGGTTAAAAATACTAATATAATAGCTATTATCAGTATTTCTATATTTTTTCATAGTAGCCTGGTAGCTACTAAATCATTACTTCTTTTATTAATATTATCATTGTTGTCTATATGTTTCTCTCATAACATTATAGTCCAACTTTATAGTCAATAACATTAATATAATAGCTATTATCAGTATTCCTGTATTTTTTCATAGTAGCTAATAAAGCTACTGGATTATTACTTCTTTTATTAGTATTATCTTTATCATTGTTGTCTATATGTTTCTCTCATAACATATAGGCCAACTTTATAGTTAATAACATTA
>NZ_LWMW01000161.1 GCF_001639285.1 Methanobrevibacter cuticularis
AAAGGTCGATGGAGTGGAAAAAACATCCAATATTTCAGAATTAAATTTCCAAAAAACCCTACCAAAACACGTCAAAAGAAGAATGAGAGAAATCAAAGGATCAAAAGGAAGAATCTATTTAAAAAACGAATATAGAAATAAAAAAACAGAAGAAAAATATCAAAATAGATTATTTAATGATTTAATGATAATGTTGGCAAATAATAACCACATTTAATCAATAAAAAAATAAAAGAATCTTACAAAAGAAAAATATCAAAATCAGTAAAGTATTTGACACTGCCACTTTTTTGAAAACTTATTTATAATATAAAATTAAATGTAAATATAATCACTTTTGATTATTTAATCATATGTGATTACATCTTTTTATAATCACTTTTGATTATTTAATCATATATGATTACATTCTTTTATAATCATTTTTGATTATATAATTATATTTATAATAAAATTAAATACTAAATGAGAGGGAAAATCATGGAAAAGTTACCATGGGGAACAAATTCACAGTTAACAGATGATGAATTTTATAACAGAACAGATGATATTGAGCACCTCAAAAACTTTTTAGAAACAACAAGTTTAGGCACACCTCCAACAATCCTTTTATCTGGAATTAGGGGTATTGGAAAAACTGCACTTCTTAAAAAAATAAAAAATGAAATGGATTCTGACTATCTAATAGCTTATTTAGATTTAAGCCATAGCTATAGCTATCAAATTGGAGAGTTAGATGAAATAGCTTTAATGCAATATTTTTACACCGTATGGATAGACTCATGCAGTGAAAAACATTTAAAAAGGTTTATACCAAGAATTAAAGAATACTTTCAAAAGAATAAGTTCTATTTTGAAAAAATCATAGAATTTGGAGATTATCCAATACCTATTCCAGAGATAAAGGATGATTATTCTGGAATTTTGAATTTAGTTTTAAATTTACCTCAAAAAATCTATGAAGAAAACCAAAATCAAATTAAAGGAGTCATAATGATTATTGATGAATTTCAAGTTTTAAAAGACTTAGGAAAAAATTTAGATAGTTTTTTATGGTTTTTTAGAGGTATTATTCAAAATCAAAGAAATGTTGCATATATTTTTTCTGGATCTTTAAATTCTAAAGATACAATAATTGAAAAAATATCTGGTAAAACAGGAGCTTTTGGGGGGAGAATGTTAACTTTTCCAATAAATCCATTTACAAAAGAAACAGTAAAAGATTATTTAAATGAACGATTAGAATCATTAAACTTTGCAGATGATGGTTTTGAAAGGTTTTACAGTTGCACTAAAGGAATTCCTTACTATGTAAATACATTTGCAAATTTACTTCCAAAAAATATTTCATTAAATGATAAAACAGTTAAACAAGAATTTATTAATAGTTTACCATTTCTTGCAGATCATTTAAAACAATTATGGGGCGGACTGGACTTAGTTGAGCAGAAGATTATTACCACTATAATAAATGATATTACAGAAAGGAAAAAGATTGCTAATGAATTAAATAGAACTTCTGGTTCATTAAGTAGACATTTAAATAAACTTCAAAATATTGGGTTTATTGAAAACTTGGGGAATGGAAAATATGGAATTTCTGAAATAATATTAAAAGCATGGCTAAAAAAAGAATACAATGATAAAGGAGTTTTTCCATATAGAATACCTTAATTATGAAAAAGAATTATCTATTCTTATTTTTAAAACCACTAAGTACAGTTGTATCCTAAAAGTTGGTGTTATATTTAAAAAATTAATTCTCTTTAAAATCATTAACTGCTTCAATGTATCAGTATTTATATAATCTATTGGTCATTTATAGTATAATTATTACTTTTCATTAGCTAGGATTAGAAATAATATTTATTTAAATTATAATAATACAATTAGCAGATAAATGAGAATGAATACAAATATATTAGATATAATTTAATAGCTGCTGATTAATATGTCAAAATATGATAATGAAGAATCAATATATAAAAGACGTTGTGAGTGGTGTAAATCAGAACCTATTTACATCAAATATCATGATGAAGAATGGGGAAAAGAAGTTACAGACGACCGTACAATGTTCGAATTTTTAGTGTTGGAAAGTGCACAGGCAGGTTTAAGCTGGATAACAGTTCTTAAAAGACGTGATGATTATAGAAATGCTTTTTTAGATTTTAACATCGAAAAAGTTGCTAAAATGACTAAAGAAGATGTGGAATATTTGATGAATAATAGTGGAATTATTCGCCACCGAGGAAAGATAGGAGCTACAATTACCAATGCTCAACACTTTTTAGAAATACAAAAAGAATTTGGTAGCTTTTGTAATTATTTGAAAACCTTTTTACCAGAAGGAAAACCAATTATAAATCATTGGAAAACAATTCAGGAAATTCCCGCTTCAACACCTTTATCTGAAACTATCAGTAAAGATATGAAAAAACGAGGCTTCAAATTTTTTGGTCCAGTAATTTGTTATGCATATTTACAAGCAGTAGGTTATATAAATGACCATTTAGAGGATTGTTCCTTTAAATATTGAGTTCACAATTAAATAATATTAAACAATATTGCATAATTTATTATCTAATTAAATAATATTAAACAATATTGCATAATTTATTATCTAATTAAATAGATATTAAACTTTCATTAAATTATTCAAAAAATAACAAACGGATTTTAAGGGATTTGACCTTTTTATCTTAAGATTAGGACTTGTTCGCAGATTTTTAGCAGTTTTTAGATTATATTCATTTAGGAATATTAAAAAAAGAAGTTTAACTCCTTATTTAGACTAAAAGTGTTATATTGTATTGTTTTTTAATCTTTTCTGCATAATTTTTATAAGAATTTTTTGCATTCTTCTATGAATTTTTTGGCTCTATTTAGGTCTTTTTTAGCTTTTTCTTCTGAAGATTCAAAATAAAAATCATAATCGACTTTTAATCTTTCTTCATGTAATTTTGATAAGAGTTTACCTATGCCTTTATCAAACTTATCATTTATTATGAATTCTAAACCAAATTTTCGCCCAATTCCTTTATGTGTTTTAGCTTTTATTCCTTTTTTAACTAATAACGCATTTGCAGAGTAAAATACAGCATAATATGATCTATTAATGCTTGTATCATAGTAACCATTTTGAAAATTGGATTCTGCTGATTCTAATGTTTCTATTGATTTTTTAAATATTAAATTATAATCATCCAATTACAATCCCTTCCTTATTTACATTAGTGTAGAATGAAGTATCTTTATATTTCTCGTAGTGTTCAATAGGGATTATTTTAGGGGAAATATACTCATTTTTTTCAATCAATAAATCAAAGGTAATATCAAAAACATCATCTTCGATTTTATCTTCATCAGTAGTTAAAATAAGAATATCAATGTCAGAGTGTTTGGTGTCATCCCCTCTTGCAACAGACCCAAATAAAATGATTTTTACTATTTCTGAATGATTTAAAGATTTTGCGAAGTCTATAGCTAATTGTTTTCTATCCATAAAAAAACACCTTTTATATAATATATTTTTATTTTTACTAATTATATTATATAAAAGATATTATATAATTTTTATTGCCATTTTTTTGTATTTTAATCATGCATAAATTATAAAAATATAATTTTAATCTTAACAAGACCCATTTTTTGGGATAGAAAAGTAGTATTTTAGTCCTGAAAATAAAGTTTCTAATTAATGTATGTATCAAGCCAATTTTCTACTAATGTTCTGGAATTGGCGTAGATATAGAAATATCGCGAAAATTCCGTCATTAAAAACATTTCATCTTCAACATATGTAACTGATAATTTATCTTTTATAGAGTACCAAACTCGTTCTATGGGATTAATATCAGAAGCATACTTTTCAAGAAATACTAATTTTATATTAAGAATTTTTGCAATTGTTTTTCCAATTTTAGCTATATGTGTTTTAGCATTATCCAAAACAATCACGATTCTTTTTTCATTTTCAAACATCTCTTTCCAATCTCCTTCTTTTA
>NZ_LWMW01000162.1 GCF_001639285.1 Methanobrevibacter cuticularis
TTCTTTGAAGAAAACGTTGTTAATAGCAGAGCTGTTATTGTAGTTAGGATTATCACTTAAAGTGATATTTAAACTATTAAGTCCTAAATTACCATACTGATAACCCACAAAAGTACCTGTACCATTAGTAAAAGTAACAATTTGTGAATGACCATTAATAATGACATTAAAGGTTTGACCAGCTAAACCACCAACACTAGTAGGAATACTAATAACCAAATCAACACTAGTATTATTCACAATAATAATCTCAGGAACAGTAATATTAGAAACACTACCTGGAAAAATAGTACCAATTAATGTGAAATTTCCAATAACAGTACCATTAGCATTAGTGAAATTAAAAACACCACCAGCAACAGTCTGTACAGGAACCTCTATAATACCCGGAGCATTCAAACTGAAATAACCATATAAAAGATCATTATAGAAAATACTGTTAAGACTTGGTAAATTACTAGCATTAGTACTATCACTAGTACCATTTAAATACATAGTATAATTAAAACTTAATGGATCACCAACAGTATAATCGGCACTAAGATCACTCATATTAGTAATACCAAGCACATAATAACTATTCACAACAACATTACTCATACCAGTTGGGACACCATTAAAACCCCAATAATTATAATCAGCATCAACAACAGCAGAAGAAGTACTAGCCTTATAAATAGTACTAGTAGACTGATTTAAAAATGCGTTATAATTCACAACAACACTAACATTACCATTAGTACCATTGGTTACAAGAATAGCTTTACCATTAGATGCGGCATTATTTACAAAAGTGGAACTAAGAATATCAACACTAACATTACCATTAGCACTGCTAGTTACAGTAACTCCTCCACCTAGATAAGATACACTATTATTAGTAAAAGTGGAATTAATAATACCAACGGTAACATTACTACTACCAGTCACATAAATTGCTCCACCCATATATGCACTATTATTAGTAAAAGTGGAATTATCAATACCAACGGTAACATTACCACTACCAGCCACATAAATTGCTCCACCATTAGTTGCGGTGCTATTTACAAAACTAGAATTAACAATATTAACACTAACATTACCATTAGTACCACTATTACTTACATAAACTCCTCCACCACTAGATACTTTGTTGTTTGCAAAAGTAGAATTAACAATACCAACACTAACAGTACCATTAGTACCAGCATTTATAGAAATTCCTCCACCATTACCAGTATTTGCGGTGCTGTTTACAAAAGTAGAATTAACAATACCAACACTAACAGTACCACTAGTGCCACTAGTCACATAAATAGCCTTAGCATCAGTTGCGGTGCTGTTTACAAAAGTAGAATTAACAATATCAACACTAACAGTACCATTAGCACCGCTAGTTACAGTAACTCCTCCAGCCATAAAAGATGCAGTATTATTAGTAAAAATAGAATTAAGAATATCAACACTAACAGTACCATCAATACCACTATTTACATAAACTCCTCCACCATTAATTGCGGTGTTATTTATAAAAGTGGAATTAACGATATTAACAATAGTAGTACCACTAGTACCACTACTTACAACAACTCCTCCACCACTAGCTCCTTTGTTGTTTACAAAACTAGAATTAACAATATTAACACTAACATTACCATTAGCACTACTAGTTACATAAAGTCCTCCTCCATCACCATTTGCGGTGCTGTTTACAAAAGTAGAATTAAGAATATTAACACTAACAGTACGGTTAGCAAGAGTAGTTACAAAAATTGTAGGACCATTAACATATAAAATACTGTAGTTAGGGTTGTTATTTATATATGTTGCGTTGTAGCTGTTATTAATGAAATTAGAATTATTTACTTCTAGATTACTAGTAGAATATAGTAAATTATAAATACCAACAGCTGTGGTTTTTTTACCAGTACCACCATTTGTGGTTATGGTTGTGTTTTTATTGTAGTTTCTTGTCTCATTATAATTGTTGATATTATTTTTGAAGTTGGATTGTGTGATAACTAAATCACCAGTATTAACAATCATTGCATACACATAACTAGTAGTCTGTTCACCAATAACAAGCTCATCATTAGGATTACAGATATTAATAATTATATTTTGGTCATTGTTCCAGTTGAATTGTCTGTTTGTTGTTGTTTTTATTGTGTTGTCTGTGAATTCAGATCTTGCGATATTAAGCCTACCTTTATTAACAATGAACCCAGAACCAACAACACTATTATTATAAATTGTATTATTAAAATACAAAGTAGTAGTATTAGTATAAGGAACATTCTGATAGTATTGATAGTTTATATTCATGTTATTGTTAATGAATGCTGAATCGATTATGTTCATTTGTCCATTATTACCAACAAGATAACCAGACTCAAAACTACCATCATTCAACACATCATTATTAGTATAAGTTACATTATAAAGAATATTAAACGATAAAATATTATCTGTAATCACACAGTTTTCTATTGTTATATAACCATTGTTATTTATCAAATAGGAATTATTACCAATTATTGCGTTCTTTATAGTTAGATTAGATAGTGTTAGTCTCACACCTGAGTTAATTGTGAATAACTTACTATCACCACCAAGATCAATAACCGTGTTGACTTTATTAGAACCTGTAATGGTTAAATTCTTATTTATTATTATGTCTTTATTGTTGTTGCCTGAATAAACACCATCAGACAATGTTATCTTATCATTAGCCATAGAGCTATTAACAGCACCAATAATACCACCATTAGTCGTATTAGTAATATTATGGTCTGCTGCAAAACTGTTTGATAAACCAACCATTGCAAACAAAGCAAAAAGCAACAATAAGATCATCACAAAAGACGTCTTTTTAAACTTATTCATAATATCTTTCACCTCATCAATTTAATTATATTCAAAATATGCCATCCAGCCATTATTATTAAAAAACTAAGAATGTTTAACAATTATCAGTAACTTACTTTATCAATAGATAATAAAAAAAATTCGTTAGTCATCTAAAGAACAGTTAGTATACTATTAAACTATTAACTTTTAATTACTGGACAAACATACTTATAGTAATTACCCATATATAAAGATATCAATTCTACACACCCCAAAACCAAAACAACAAGAAATAAAAACTTAGAACCAAAGCCATAGACTTCCCCCCCCCCCCCTTAAAGTTTAAATAATTTAAAACTATTTATATAAAAATTAAGCGAAAAATATCATCTTTTTAACAAAAACAACCTATATAAACCCACATCCCCTTTCCAATCCATCATTTTCATTTAAGAAATATGACGAAAAAATTCATGAATGAGCTATAATCCTCTAACTTATCCTATTTTCACATTATTTTACCCAAAACGCAACAAATAAAATCTCACTTACAATAACAACATCCACACAATATCTTTCCAAAAAAAAGAATTATGAAAAAAACACATGACACTTAACAAAAAAGGATTAAAAAAATCTAGAGAAATGTTAGAAAATTGGAAAGATTACAAAGGAATAAGAAGCAAAATCGAAGATTTTAATAAATTAATCAAATATTATTTATCTTTAATAAAAATACACCAATATAGAAAACAATCAATCCATTGAAAGATCTATCTAATGTATTTTTAGGATATACATCCATATAATTTGATTTGAGAACCAAACAAGTACTACAACTGTTCAGCGAAATGTGAAAAATCTAGGACCCTAAAAAATTAATAATTTTAATAATTGACTATTTTAATAATTAACTATACAAATTGAATTCAAAAGACTAAAAAATAATCAGTAGTTCGTAAAGTATTAATATTATGGTGGTGTGTATTATTATGTATGCAAACAAAAAACAACACACCACATAAGATATTATTGAATGATGATGTATTAAATCTTTCGGTGAATGTGGTTAAA
>NZ_LWMW01000163.1 GCF_001639285.1 Methanobrevibacter cuticularis
GATATTTATTAAATAATTTTTATTTAAATTAATAAAGATATTTATTAAAATAATTTTTATTTAAATTAATAAAGATATTTATTAAATAATTTTTATTTAAATTAATAAAGATATCTATTAAATAATTTTTATTTAAATTAGTAAAGATATTTATTAAATAATTTTTATTTAAATTAATAAAGATATTCAACAAATTAAATACTATTTAAAGCATTTTAAAATGACAAATTAAAATTATAAGATGATAAAATTTCGTGTTGTGCATAAAACATGAACCCCATCAAATAATATTTTTATTTTCCTATCATAAACAAAATAGATAAAAACTTAGTTTTCCTAAAAAAGAATATAAAAAAACTAGATACTACAAATAAAAAAATAAAAAAAGAGGAAAAATAAGCAAATCCTCCTAAAAAAATCTTTAATCTTCTTTTCTTCTAATACTTATTCCAAATATGGTTAACAACACTAATATGATAGCTATTATCGGCATTCCTGTATTTTTCATAGTAGCACTAGCTACTGGATTGTTATTTGTTTTATTATTATTAGTATCATTATTATTGTTTTGGATTTCAAATTCAACTGAAACTGGATTAACATCGTAGTTTACATCACCAGATGAAACTGTAATCACATGACGACCGTCACTGAGTTCACTACTTGGAATATGGATTCTTCTAACACCATAAACATCAGTAAAGATATCTGCGATGTGTTTACCATCCAAATCAACACTAACTTCATAGCCTGGTATTGGATCGCCGTCTTCATCCGTTACTGTGACAATCACATCAACAGAACCATCAGAATTTTTAATTACATCCACATCAACAATAGCTTTACCTTTTACAACATTAAAAGTTGTAGTATTGGTATAGCTAAAGTATTTATCGTTTCCTGCATAATCCAAAATAGAATTAACACTTCCAGTGTGAGTTGGTTTGTAAGTAAGACTCCATCGACCATTAGAATCAGTAGTCAAAGAATAAGCTTTACCACCAACAGTAACAGTAATTGGAACATTAGCTACTGAATTGCCATTCTCATCAACAAGCACACCACTGATTGTTATGGTTTTACCCACCTTAACATCATTTGGAATATTTACAGTTGAATTAATAGCTAATTTAGTAACATTAAAGCTAGTAGAATTACTAAAGCTCATGTAATTTTCATTACCTGCAAAGCTAACGATAACCTCTAAATCAGTTCCACTTCGGTTGGTAGTGTAATTTAACTCCCAATATCCACCATTATCAACAGTTACATTAGTAAAGAGTTTACCATCAACAGTAACATTAACACTAGTTACTCCAGTATGATTAGCTAAAACACCACTAATAGTAACATTTTCACCAATATTTACAGGATTAGGATTAACAACGATAGTTGAATTAGTACTGCTCATATTTACTGTGAAAGTAGTAGCATTGCTAAAATCATTGTAATTTTCATTACCAAAGCTAACAATAACTTCTAAATCAGTTCCAGTTCGGTTGGTAGTGTAATTTAACTCCCAGTAACCAGAAGCATCAACAGTTACATTAGTAAAGAGTTTACCATCAACAGTAACATTAACACTAGTTACTCCAGTATGATTAGCTAAAACACCACTAATAGTAATATTTTCATCAATATTCACAGAATCAGGGTTAACAACAATAGTAGAATTAGTAAAAGCTTTTGTCGCACTAAAAGGCATAAACACATCTTGATTATCTAAAGAATCTAAAGAAGCAGTTACGTTCTGAGTTCCTACAGATAAAATAGTAAACAGATGGTTAAAACTTTCATTACGACTAGAATTATAAGCTTTACCATTAAAAGTACCAGTAATAACAAAATCAGGTAAATTTGTAACATTAGTATTATCAAGAGTAGTATTCAAGACTAACAGATAAAAGCTAACATTATCATCAAAATGAACATCATCCAAACTACTAGAGTTAGTAATATTCAAAATATAATGATTATTAGTATTAAGACCAGAAATACTGCTACTTATATCGTTTTTACCCCACCAATTCCAATCAGCATTAGTATCAGTTCCAGAGTTTTCCATATCATAACCAGTACTATTATTATTGAAAATACGGTTGTAATTGATATGATTACCATTTCCATCAAGAATAATTATTCCCTCTTGGTTATTGAGTATATCGGAACCAGTTAAACTATTATTAGTACCATTGAAAACAACAGCATGGCTATTACCAGTGAAATTAGAATCCCTAATCACACCATCACTACCATTAGTAAACACACCACCACCATAAATAGCAGCAGTATTGTTAGTGAAGCTAGAACCACTAATATTCATATTAGAAATATCATCATTATACACAGCACCACCATAACTAGTAGCAGTGTTGTTAATGAAGCTAGAACCACTAATACTCATATTACTATAATCCTGATTATTCACAGCACCACCATTAGTAGCAGTGTTGTTAGTGAAATTAGAATCAGTAATATTCATATTAGAATAATAATTATTATACACAGCACCACCATTAGCATCTTGATTAGGAATAGAAACGGTGTTGTTAATGAAGTTAGAACCAGTAATACTAACATTACAATTAGAATTAATATGCACAGCACCACCATTAGCATCATGATTAGCAGTAGAAACGGTAGAAGCGGTGTTGTTAGTGAAGTTAGAACCAGTAATACTAACATTACAATTAGAATTAATATACACAGCACCACCATGAGCATTAGCACCAGTACTAGAAGCGCTGTTGTTAATGAAGTTAGAACCAGTAATACTAACATTACAATAATAATTAATATACACAGCACCACCATTAACACCACTAGTAGAATTAGCGTTATTGTTAGTGAAGTTAGAATCAGTAATATTCATATTAGAATACCAACTATTATACACAGCACCACCAACACCACCAACACCACCAACATTATTGTTAGTGAAGCTAGAACTACTAATACTCATATTACCCATATTATTATACACAGCACCACCATTACTAAAAGTACTAGTACATTTGTTGTTAGTGAAGCTAGAACCACTAATATTCATATTACCATTACTATTATACACAGCACCACCAGCACCACCACCACCATTATCGGTGTTGTTGATGAATGTACAGTTGATGATAGTCATGGTCCCCTGATAGATGTAGATTGCTCCACCATCACTAGCGATTCCGTTTGTGAATGTTATGTTGATGAATCTAACATTCAAGTTACTGTTTATTGAGAATATTCTGCTGAGTCCTTGTGCATCGATGATTACTTGGTTTGTTGATGTGTTACCTTGTATTGTTATATTTTTGTCGATTGTGATTCCATAGTCGTCTGTTTTGTTGTATATTCCTCCTTGTAAGGTTAATGTGTCTCCATCGCCTGTACCAGCTATTCCATCGGTTATCGTGTCTGAATTATTAATAGTGTTATTTGCTGCACTAATAGCTGATAAACTACATACAGATAAAAACATGAAGACTATGGTAAATAAAGCTATTTTCTTGTATTTCAATGTTTTTCACCTCCGTTTTTTTTCTTCGAAATACTTGCCAGTTATTTATTAAAAACTAAATATTTAATAATCATTTACTAAAATATTACTTTTATTATAAGACATGAAAAAACTTGTTAGTTCTTAAAAAAACAGTTAGTATCATATTAAACTATTAATACTTAATTACTGGGCAAATATACTTATAATTAATAGTTATATATAAAGATATCGATTCTAAAGACCCCATTATCTATTTATTAAGAAATAACATTTTAGATTCGATCACATACATTACCCCCCCCCCCCCCCAAAAAAA
>NZ_LWMW01000164.1 GCF_001639285.1 Methanobrevibacter cuticularis
GAATAGTTTAGAGCCTGTTAAAATACCGTAATTTTTAATATAATAGGTTTTATAATAGACTCTGTATCTTTTTCCATGATATTTTACAGTTTTAGCACTTACTTTGATGAGGTAGATTTTTATACTTGTTTTTGTGATTGATATAGTGTTGGATTTTGCACTGGAAGAGCCGTAGATGATGTTTTCGGTGTTTAGTCCGTTGTATGCTGCGTTTGCGTAGTATTTTCCTGCTTTAGTTGCTGTGTATGTGTACTGTGCAATTCCTTGACTATTTGTCCTAAGACTCACAGTTTTACCTGCAATAGTTAGACTGAGATTTTGGTTAGCTAATGTGTTTCCTTGGTTGTCTTTTAGTGTGATTTTGTAGGTAATTTTATTGCCGTTTCTTGTTGAGGTTATTGTGATTTTAGTTCCGAGATTCTTTGGATTAACAGTATAGTTAGTAGCTATTGTTGCATCGTTGTAGTTATTGTTTCCAGAGAAAAATATATCTACATTAGCTATTCCTACATTTGTATTAGGTATTGTTAAACTCCATAGACCATCGATAACTGTTACATTGTATTCTACGCCATTTATAGTTACTGTGATGTTGTAAGTACCATCTAATAAGCTACCATTAGTGGTTAAGTTACCAGATATAGTACTGTTTCCACCATATGTAGCATTTGATGGTAAGTTAACACCAATATTCACATTAGCTTTGATAACATTTATTGTGATGTTAGTTTCTGATTCGGTGTATTTATCAGTGCTATTGAAGATTATAGTGTAATTATATTCACCTGCATTAAGACCAGATAAAATAACCTGTCCTATACCATTAGTAAAAGTTACATTATACTCAACACCGTTGAGTATTACTGTGTAAGTTCCATCAGGTAGAGTTTGACCATTAGTGATTGTATTAATCACAATAGTTGCGTTTTCACCATAAATAGTATCATTTACATTAGCATTAATGTTTGTTTCTTCTTTGAAGAAAACGTTGTTAATAGCAGAGCTGTTATTGTAGTTAGGATTATCACTTAAAGTGATATTTAAACTATTAAGCCCTAAATTACCATACTGATAACCCACAAAAGTACCTGTACCATTAGTAAAAGCAACAGTTTGTGTTTGACCATTAATAGTAACATTAAAAGTCTGACCAGCTAAATCACCAACACTAGTAGGAATACTAATAACCAAATCAACACTAGTATTATTCACAATAATAATCTCAGGAACAGTAATATTAGAAACACTACCTGGATAAATAGTACCAGTTAATGTAAAGTTTCCGATTACAGTACCATTAGCATTAGTGAAATTAAAAACATCACCAGCAACAGTTTGCACAGGAACCTGTATAATACCCGGAGCATTCAAACTGAAATAACCATATAAAAGATCATTATAGAAAATACTGTTAAGACTTGGTAAATTACTAGCATTAGTACTATCACTAGTACCATTTAAATACACAGTATAATTAAAACTTAATAAATCACCAACAGTATAATCAGCACCAAGATCACTCATATTAGTAATACCAAGCACATAATAACTATTCACAACAACATTGCCCAAACTTGGAAGGCCATTAAAACCCCAATAATTATAATTAGCATTAACAACAGCAGAAGAAGCACTGGCCTTATGAATAGTAGTACTAGTGGACTGATTTAAAAATGCATTATAATTCACAACAACACTAACATTACCATTAGTACCAGTAGTTACAAAAATTCCTCCACCATAATTTGCGGTGTTGTTTATAAAACTGGAACTATGAATATCAGCACTAACAGTACCATTAGCATTAGTAGTTACAAAAATTCCTCCACCATTAGTAGCTGCTGTGTTGTTATTGAAAGTAGAACTAGTTATATTGACATTAATATTACCACTAATACTAGTAGACATACGTATTGCTCCACCCTCATAAATACGTGCAATATTATTACTGAAATTAGAATTGGCTATATTGACATTAGTAGTACCATAAACACCAGTACCTATAGATATTGCCCCACTACTATTTGCGATGTTGTTGTTGAAAGTAGAACTAGTTATATTGGCATTAGTAGTACCATTAGTATCAGTACCTATAGATATTGCCCCAGCACCAGTAGCTGCTGTGTTATTATTGAAAATAGAACTAGTTATATTGACATTCATAGTACCATTAGTACCAGCAATTGCATAAATTCCTCCACCACCACTAGCAGCTGCTGTGTTGTTATTGAAAGTAGAACTAGTTATATTGACATTAATATTACCACTAATACTAGTAGACATACGTATTGCTCCACCCTCATAAATACGTGCAATATTATTACTGAAATTAGAATTGGCTATATTGACATTAGTAGTACCATAAACACCAGTACCTATAGATATTGCCCCAGAAGAAGTTCCTGTGTTGTTATTGAAAGTAGAACTATTTATATTTGCATTAGTAGTACCATTAGCATCAGTACCTATAGATATTGCTCCTCCTGGACTAGTTGGTGGGATATTTTGCTGTAGGTTGTTGGATATCCATGTTAGATTGTATTTGTTACTAGTGAATTCGCTGTTTTTTATGTTTAGATTAGCGTTGCTGAATATGAGATTGTAAAAACCTGCATTTGTTGTTGTTTTACCACTGCCGCCGTTGGTTGTTATTGTGATGTTTTTGTTATAGTTTCTTGTCTCATTATAGTTGTTTATGTTGTTTTGGAAGTTGGATTGTGTGATAATTAAATCACCAGTGTTAACAATCATTGCATAAATATAACGAGTAGTTTGTTCACCGATAACAGTTCCATTGTTGGGGTTTCGGATGTTGATGGTTATGTTTTGGTCGTTGTTCCAGTTGTATTCGCGGTTTGTTGTTGTTTTTATTGTGTTGTTTGTAAATTCTGATCTTGTGATATTAAGCCTACCTTTATTAACAATGAATCCAGAGCCAACAACGCTACTATTATAAATTGTATTGTTAAAATACAAAGTAGTAGTATTAGTATAAGGAACAGTTTCGTAGGATTGGTAGTTTATGTTCATGTTATTGTTAATGAATGTTGTATCGATTATGTTCATTTGTCCATTGTTACCAACGAGGTAACCAGACTCATAACTATCATCTTCCAACACATCATTACTCGTATAAGTTGTGTTCTCACGAATATTAAACGATAAACTATTATCTGTAACTACACAATTTTCCATTGTTAAATAACCATCATTATTTATTAAATAGCTATTATTACCAATCACTGCGTTTTTTATTGTTAGATTCTGTAGTGTTAGTTTCACACCTGAGTTAATTGTGAATAATTTACTACCACCACTTAGATCAATTACTGTGTTGGCTTTATTAGAGCCGGTAATGGTTAAATTCTTATTTATTGTTATGTCTTTGTTGTTGTTGCCTGAATAAATACCATCAGACATTATTATCTTATCGTTAGCTAGAGAGCTATTAACAGCACCACTAATACCACCATCAGTCGCATTAGTAATATTACGATCTGCTGCAAAACTAGTTGATAAACCAACCATTACCAACAAAGCAAAAAGCAACAATAAGACCATCACAAAAGACGTCTTTCTAAACTTATTCATAATATCTTTCACCTCATCATTAAAATATAATATCTCAACATACCATCCAGCTATTAAAAACTAAGAACACTTAACAATCAACTACTAACCATATCTTATTAATTAATAAATAAA
>NZ_LWMW01000165.1 GCF_001639285.1 Methanobrevibacter cuticularis
TGAGATATTATATTTTAATGATGAGGTGAAAGATATTATGAATAAGTTTAAAAAGACGTCTTTTGTGATGGTCTTATTGTTGCTTTTTGCTTTGTTGGTAATGGTTGGTTTATCAACTAGTTTTGCAACAGATCGTAACATTACTAATGCGACTGATGGTGGTATTAGTGGTGCTGTTAATAGCTCTCTAGCTAACGATAAGATAATAATGTCTGATGGTGTTTATTCAGGCAACAATAACAAAGACATAATAATAAATAAGAATTTAACAATTACTGGTTCTAATAAAGCCAACACAGTAATTGATTTAAGTGGTGGTAGTAAGTTATTCACAATTAACTCAGGTGTGAAACTAACACTGTCAAACTTAACAATAAAAAACGCAATAATTGGTAATAATAGCTATTTAATAAATAATAATGGTTATTTAACAATAGAAAACTGTGTAATTACAGATAATACTTTATCGTTTAATATTCGTGAGAACACAACCTATACAAGTAATGATGTGTTAGAAGATGATAGTTTTGAATCTGGTTACCTTATTGGTAACAATGGACAAATGAACATAATCGATACAACATTCATTAACAATAACATGAACATAAACTACCAAGAATATCAGAATGTTCCTTATACTAATATTACTACTTTGTATTTTAATAATACAATTTATAATAGTAGTGTTGCTGGTTCTGGTTTTATTGTTAATAAAGGTAGGCTTAATATCACAAGATCAGAATTCACAAACAACACAATAAAAACAACAATAAATCGACAATTCAACTGGAACAACGACCAAAACATAACCATCAATCTTCGAAACCCCAACAATACAACTGTTATCGGTGAACAAAGTACTAATTACGCTTATGCAATGATTGTTAATACTGGTGATTTAATTATCACACAATCCAACTTCAAAAACAACATCAACAACTATAATGAGACAAGAAACTACAACAAAAACACAACCATAATCACTGATGGAGGCAGTGGCAAAAAAACCACAAGTTCTAGTATTTATAATCTAATATATTCCAATAGTAATCTAGAAGTAAATAACTCTAATTTCACTAGCAACGACTACAATGTTATAACATATGTAAGCAACAACCCTAACTATGCTTCAAGTTTTGCTTATGGTGGAGCAATTGCTATAAGTACCTTTGCTAACAGTACTGGTAGTGCTGATATTCTTAATTCTACTTTTGTAAACAATACTGCAATTAGTGGTGCTGGAGCAATTTATGTGACTAGTAGTGCTAATAGTACTCTTAGTGTTGATATTGTTAATTCCACTTTTGAAAATAACAACGCAAATCAGGGTGCAGGAGTTTGTCTAATTAGTAGTTTTAATAGTAATGTTAGTCTTCATATTGTTAATTCTACTTTTGTAAACAACACCGCAATTAATGCTGGAGGAGTTTATGTAGGTAATGGTCCTAATGGTACAGTTAATGTTAGCGTGTCTGGATCTACTTTCTCAGATAACACCGCAACTAATAATGGCGCTGCAATTACTGTCTATAATGATAAGAATAGTTATAGTATTGTTAATATTGTAGGTTCTACTTTCTCAGATAATACTGCAACTGCTAATGGTGGCGCAATTCAGATCAGTTCAAATAATGCTAAAGCTAATGCTAGTGTGTCTGATTCTACCTTCTCAAATAACCATGCTACTTATGGTGGAGCAATTCATGTGACTAGTAGTGCTAATGGTACTGATAGTGTTGATATTATTAATTCCAATTTTACAAATAACACTGCAACTTCTGGTGGTGCACTTTATGCCACTAATGGTGCTAATACTACAGTTAATGTTAATGTGTCTGGATCTAATTTCTTAGATAATACTGCAACTGCTAATGGTGGTGCAATTACTGCCTATTCTAATGATGGTAATAGTGGTATTAATGGTAAGGTAGCACTCAGTATTAATGATTCTAATTTTACAAATAACACTGCAACTGCTGGTGGCGCAATCAGTGTATTTAATCATATTAATGGTTACAGTGTTGCTAATATTGCAGGTTCTACTTTCTCAGATAATACTGCAACTGCTAATGCTGGTGCTGCAATTATTGTCTTTACTGGTATCAATGGTTCTAGTGTTGTTAATATTGCAGATTCTACTTTCTCAGATAATACTGCAACTCCTTATGGTGGTGCAATTTATGTAACTAGTGGTACTAATGGTACTGTTAGTGTTAGTGTGTCTGGTTCTACTTTCTCTGATAACACTGCAACTGCTTATGGTGGTGCAATTTGTGTAGTTACTGATACTAATGGTGTTGTTAGTGTTGATATTGCTAATTCCACTTTTGAAAACAACAATGCGTCTAGTGGTGGAGGAATTTTCGTAAATAGTGGTACTAATGGTACTGTTAGTGTTAGTGTGTCTGGTTCTACCTTCTCAAATAACACTGCAACTAGTAATGGTGGTGCAATTTATGTAAATAGTGGTACTAATGGTGTTGTTAGTGTTGATATTGCTAATTCCACTTTTGTAAACAACACCGCAACTAGTGCTGCTGGAGCAATCTATCTCCTTAATGGTACTAATGGTACTGTTAGTGCTGATATTATTAGTAATGTTTTTGTAGGTAATTCTAATACTAATGGTGTTATTCGTGTTAATACTCCTAATGTGAAAGTGAATTATAATGTGTTCTTTAATCAGACTACTCCTATTACTTCTGGTAACATTATTTATAATGTAGATGCTGATTATAACTACTATGGCTACAACGGCATACCAACTATGAGTAATATAGTTGTGAATAGCTACTATGTGCTTGGTATTACTAATATGAGTGATTTAAGTGGTAATTATTCTGTTGGTGATTTATTAGAATTTAATTATACTGTGTATTTGAATGGTTCTAGTGATAGTACTGGTTCTGATTTATTACCTTCTATGAATGGTGTTTATTGGAATGGTACCTTTTTCAAAGAGTTTGGTTTGAACAATTCTGGTATAATTGAAGTTCCTATTCAAACTATTGCTAATCCAGATATAGTCTTTAAAAACTCAAATGGCACTATCATTGGTAGCTTCACACTAATTGGAGTTATTAGTAAAGGTAATATTACAAATATTACTGTTGATCAACTAACTATTGTAAATAATAGTGTAGCTGATATAACTTTACATATCAATCCAAATATTTGGGGTCTAGCACCTACCATATTCGAAGTTACTATTAATGGTCTAAATCAGAATGTTACATTTGTTAATGGAACTGGAGTATTCACTGACTATGATTATGGTCAACTTGGAAACCAAAACTTATCAATAAGCTTTGCAAGTACAGATGATTATAATGCTACAAGTACAAATCTTAGTACTAGTTTTAAAGATAATGTAAACTTAAACATTACAGCTTCTGATGTTACCTATGGTGATAATCTTACTGTGGTGATTAATGCAACTACACCTAATGGCACAGCTATCATAGATGGAGTTTATGAAGTAATCATAAACAACATAACTTACAATGTGACATTCACTAATGGTGTAGGTAGAGTGAATATCACTGGCTTAGATGCAAATGAATACA
>NZ_LWMW01000166.1 GCF_001639285.1 Methanobrevibacter cuticularis
TAGTGGAGTTTTCACCATAAACAGCATCAGTAGGTAAGTCAACATTAATTATAGTTCCTGATTTACTGACAATGAAATTCACATTATCATCGGATTCTGTGTAATTGTTGTTTTCTTTAAATACTATGGTGTATGTGTATTCATTTGCATCTAAGCCAGTGATATTCACTCTACCCACACCATTGGTGAAAGTCACATTGTAGGTTATGTTGTTTATGATTACTTCATAAACTCCATCTAAGATAGCTGTGCCATTAGGTGTAGTTGCATTAATCACCACAGTAAGATTATCACCATAGCTAACATCATCAGCTGTAATGTCTAAGTTTACATTATCTTTAAAACTAGTACTAAGATTAGTACTTGTAGCATTATAATCAGCTGTACTTGCAAAGCTTATTGATAAGTTTTGATTTCCAAGCTGACCATAATCATAGTCAGTGAATACTCCAGTTCCATTAACAAATGTAACATTCTGATTTCGACCATTAATAGTAACTTCGAATATGGTAGGTGCTAGACCCCAAATATTTGGATTAATATGTAAAGTTATATCAGCCACACTATTATTTACAATAGTTAGTTGATCAACAGTAATATTAGTAATATTACCTTTACTAATAGTTCCAATTAGTGTGAAGATACCACTACCAATGATAGTGCCGTTTAAATTTTTAAACACAACATTCAGATCAGCAATAGTTTGAATAGGAACTTCAATTATGCCAGAATTGCTTAAACCAAACTCTTTGAAAAAGGTACCATTGCAATAAACACCATTCAAAGAAGGTAACAAATCAGAACCAGAACTATCACTAGAACCATTCAAATACACAGTATAATTAAATCTTAATAAATCACCAACACCATAATTAGCACTAAGATCGCTTATATTAGTAATATCAAGCACATAATAGCTATTTACAGCTATATTACTCATACTTGGTATTCCGTTGTAACCATAGTAGTTATAATCAGCATTCACATTATTACTCACATTATTAGAAGTAATAGGAGTAGTCTGATTAAAGAATGCATTATAATTCACCCTAACACCAGGAGCATTAGCAGAAATACCAATATTACTATTACCTACAAAAATATTACCAACAATATCAGCACCAACAGTACCATTAGTACCAGTACTCATACCAATTGCTCCGCTATAACTTACAGTATTCTTGTTGAAAGTAGAATTAGTTATATTAGCATTAACAGTACCATTATCACCAGTAAGTATACCAAGTACTGAACTAGTCTCAGCTTTGTTGTTGTTGAAAGTAGAACCAACTATATTAGCATTAACAGTACCATTACTACCAGTAATTAAATAAATTGCTCCACCAAAATAAGTAACTGTATTATTACTGAAATTAGAATTACTTATATTAGCATTAAGATTACCATTAGTACCAGTAGTTAAATAAATCGCTCCACCACGTTGAGTTACATTGTTGTTGTTGAAAGTAGAACCAAGTATATTAGCATTAACAATACCATTACCACCAGTAGCTAACCGAATTGCTCCACCAGTATTCCTTACATTGTTGTTGTTGAAAATAGAACCAACTATATTAGCATTAACAGTACCATTACTACCAGTAATTAAATAAATTGCTCCACCATCATTAGATGCAGTGTTGTTGTTGAAACTAGAATTTGTTATATTAGCATTAAGATTACCAGTAGTACCAGTAGTTAAATAAATTGCTCCACCACTATTGGGTGCAGTGTTGTTGTTGAAAGTAGAATTTGTTATATTAACATTAGTAGTACCATTAGTACCAGTATCTATATGAATTGCTCCACCTTGATAAGTTGATACACTATTATTACTGAAAGTAGAACCAATTATATTAGCATTAGTAGTACCATTACCATTAGTAGTTAAACGAATTGCTCCACCATTATAAATTGCTAGATTATCTCTGAAAATACAATTAGTTATATTGGCATTGATAGTACCATTAGCATAAGAATTTATTTGTATTGCTGCAGCATCACCATTAGGTGCTGTGTTGTTATTGAAAGTAGAACCAATTATATTAATATTAAGAGTACCATTAGTACCAGAAGATACACTTATTGCTCCACCATAGTTTCCAGTGTTATTAGTAAAGGCGGAATCAATTATATTAGCATTTGCAGTACCATTATCACCAGTAATTATATTAATTGTGGCATTATTTGTAAAGTTAGAATTATTCACAGTAGTATTTGCAGTGCCGTTAGCAAGAGTAGTTGTAATAATCGCTACATTATTATTAGATGTAGTATTATAGTAAGGATTGTTGCTTGCATATGTTCTATTGTAGCTGCTGTTATTAAAATTAGAGTTATTTATTTCTAGATTACTAGTAGAATATATTAGATTAACAGAACCAAAACCTGTGGTTTTTTTGCCACTACCTCCATTTACGCTTAGGGTTGTGTTTTTGTTGTAGTTTCTTGTGTCATTAAGGTTATTGATGTTGTTTTGGAAGTTGGATTGTGTGATAATTAAATCACCAGTGTTAACAATCATTGCATAAATATAATTAGTACTTTGATCACCGATAACAGTTTCATTATTGGGGTTTCGAAGATTAACAGTTATAGGGTTATTATTGTTCCAGTTGTATTCGCGGTTTATTGTTGTTTTTATTGTGTTGTTTGTGAATTCTGATCTTGTGATATTAAGTCTACCTTTATTAACAAGGAACCCAGAACCCACAACACTACTATCATATATAGTATTATTAAAATACAAAGTAGTACTAGCTGTAAAAGGAACATTTTCATAGTATTGGTAGTTTATGTTCATGTTATTGTTAATGAATGTTGTATCGATTATGTTCATTTGTCCATTGTTACCAATGAGGTAGCCAGTTTCAAAACTATCATTTTCCACCTGATCATTACTTGTATAAGTGGTGTTTTCACGAATATTAAACGATAAACTATTATCTGCGATTACACAGTTTTCTATTGTTAGATAACCATTATTATTTATTAAATAGCTATTATTACCAATCATTGCGTTTTTTATGGTTAGATTAGATAATATTAAGCTTGCACCTGAGTTAATTGTGAATAATTTACTACCACCACTTAGATCAATTACTGTGTTGGCTTTATTAGAGCCTGTAATTGTTAAATTCTTATTTATTATTATGTCTTTGTTATTGTTGCCTGAATACAGACCATCAGACAATATTATCTTATCGTTAGCTAGAGAGCTATTAACAGCACCACTAATACCACCATCAGTCGCATTAGTAATATTACGATCTGCTGCAAAACTAGTTGATAAACCAACCATTACCAACAAAGCAAAAAGCAACAATAAGACCATCACAAAAGACGTCTTT
>NZ_LWMW01000167.1 GCF_001639285.1 Methanobrevibacter cuticularis
ACCAAACTCTTTGAAAAAGGTACCATTCCAATAAACACCATTCATAGAAGGCAATAAATCAGAACCAGAACTATCACTAGAACCATTCAAATACACAGTGTAGTTGAAGCTTAATAAATCACCAACACCATAATTAGTACTAAGATCACTAATATTAGTAATACCAAGAACATAGTAATTATTCACAACAACATTAGTCAAACTTGGGACACCATTAAAACCCCAATAATTATAATCAGCATCAACAACAGCAGGAGAAGCACTATCCTTATAAATAGTACCAGTAGGCTGATTTAAAAATGCATTATAATTTATAATAACGTTAACATTACCATTAGAACCAGTAGTTACATAAATAGCCTTACCATTAGATGCAATGTTATTTACAAAGATAGAGCTACTAATATCAACACTAACAGTACCATTAATCCAAGTAGTTACATAAGTTGCTCCACCATTATTAGTTGCGATGTTGTTTATAAAACTGGAATTAACAATATCGGCAATAACATTGCCATTAGTACCAGTAGTTAGAAAAATTCCTCCGCCATTAGCTGCGGTGTTGTTTATAAAACTGGAATTAACAATATCGGCAATAACATTGCCATTAGTACCAGTAGTTAGAAAAATTCCTCCACCATTAGTAGTTGCGGTGTTGTTTATAAAACTGGAACTATGAATATCAGCACTAACATTACCATTATTATTAGTTGTTACATAAAGTCCTCCGCCATTAGCTGCAGTATTATTTATAAAACTGGAACTATGAATATCAACATTACTGTTAGTATTACTAGTTGCATAAAGTCCTCCGCCATTAGCTGCAGTATTATTTATAAAACTGGAACTATGAATATCAGCACTAACATTACCATTATTATTAGTTATATAAAGTCCTCCGCCATTAGCTGCAGTATTATTTATAAAACTGGAACTATGAATATCAACATTACTGTTACCACTACCAGCTGCATAAAGTCCTCCACCATTATTAGTTGCGGTATTATTTATAAAACTGGAATTAACAATATCAGCACTAACATTACCATTAGTACCAGTAGTTAGAAAAATTCCTCCGCCATTAGCTGCGGTGTTGTTTGCAAAACTGGAATTAACAATATCGGCAATAACATTGCCATTAGTACCAGTAGTTAGAAAAATTCCTCCACCATTAGTAGTTGCGGTGTTGTTTATAAAACTGGAATTAACAATGTCAGCACTAACATTACCATTATTATTAGTTGTTACATAAAGTCCTCCGCCATTAGCTGCAGTATTATTTATAAAACTGGAACTATGAATATCAACATTACCGTTAGTATT
Organism: Methanobrevibacter cuticularis; assembly: GCF_001639285.1. Lineage (GTDB taxonomy): Archaea > Methanobacteriota > Methanobacteria > Methanobacteriales > Methanobacteriaceae > Methanobaculum > Methanobaculum cuticulare. The sequence continues at coordinate 1,324 of NZ_LWMW01000167.1, forward strand.
ACTAGTTGCATAAAGTCCTCCGCCATTAGCTGCAGTATTATTTATAAAACTGGAACTATGAATATCAGCACTAACATTACCATTATTATTAGTTACATAAAGTCCTCCGCCATTAGTTGCGGTATTATTTATAAAACTGGAACTATGAATATCAACATTACTGTTACCATTACCAGCTGCATAAAGTCCTCCACCATTATTAGTTGCGGTATTATTTATAAAACTGGAATTAACAATATCAGCACTAACATTACCATTAGTACCAGTAGTTAGAAAAATTCCTCCGCCATTAGCTGCGGTATTATTTGCAAAACTGGAATTAACAATATCGGCAATAACAGTGCCATTAGTACCAGTAGTTAGAAAAATTCCTCCACCATTAGTAGTTGCGGTGTTGTTTATAAAACTGGAATTAACAATATCAGCACTAACATTACCATTAGTACCAGTAGTTAGAAAAATTCCTCCGCCATTAGCTGCGGTATTATTTATAAAACTGGAATTAACAATATCGGCAATAACAGTGCCATTAGCATTACTAGTTGCATAAATTCCTCCACCATCGTTAGTTGCACGATAGTTAGGGTTATTGCTTGTATATGTTGTGTTGTAGTCGTTGTTAGTGAAATTAGAATTATTTACTTCTAGATTACTACTAGAATATATTAGATTATAGCTACCAAAACTTGTGGTTTTTTTACCAGTGCCACCATTTATGGTTATGGTTGTGTTTTTGTTGTAGTTTCTTGTCTCATTGTAGTTGTTGGTGTTGTTTTGGAAGTTGGATTGTGTGATAATTAAATCACCAGTGTTAACAATCATTGCATAAATATAACCAGTAGTTTGATCACCAATAACAAGTTCACCATTAGGATTGCGAATATCAATAATTATATTTTGGTCATTGTTCCAGTTGAATTCGCGGTTTATTGTTGTTTTTATTATGTTGTTTGTGAATTCTGATCTTGTGATATTAAGCCTACCTTTATTAACAATGAACCCAGAACCCACAACACTACTGTTATAAATTGTATTATTAAAATACAAAGTAGTAGTATTAGTATAAGGAACATTATGATACTGTTGGTAGTTTATGTTCATGTTATTGTTAATGAATGCTGAGTTAATGATGTTCATTTGTCCATTGTTACCAATAAGGTAACCAGATTCAAAACTATCATTTTCCAACACATCATTACTTGTATAAGTGGTGTTCTCACGAATATTAAACGATAAACTATTATCTGCGATTATAGAGTTTTCTATTGTTAGATAACCATTGTTATTTATCAGGAAACTATTATTACCAATCATTGCGTTTTTTATTGTTAGATTCTGTAGTGTTAGTCTCACACCTGAATTAATTGTGAATAACTTACTACCACCTCTTAGATCAAGAACCGTGTTGGCCTTATTGGTTCCTGTAATGGTTAAATTCTTATTTATTATTATGTCTTTGTTGTTGTTGCCTGAATAAATACCATCAGACAATATTATCTTATCGTTAGCTAGAGAGCTATTAACAGCACCACTAATACCACCATCAGTCGTATTAGTAATATTACGATCTGCTGCAAAACTAGTTGATAAACCAACCATTACCAACAAAGCAAAAAGCAACAATAAGACCATCACAAAAGACGTCTTTCTAAACTTATTCATAATATCTTTCACCTCATCATTAAAATATAATATATATCTCAACATACCATCCAGCTATATATCAAAAACTAAAAAAATGCTTAACAATCAACTACTAACTATTATCTTTATCAATAAATAGAAAAAATTTGTTAGTCATCTAAAGAACAGTTAGTATCCTATTAAACTATTAACTTTTAACTACTGGACAAACATACTTATAGCAATTACCCATATATAAAGATATCACTTCTACACACCCCAAAACAAAAACAAAGAGAAACCACA
>NZ_LWMW01000168.1 GCF_001639285.1 Methanobrevibacter cuticularis
AACAACAGTTAATGCAGTACTAGTTTCATAAGTTGCAGTGTTGTTTTCAAAAGTACAATTATCAATCAAATTAACACTATCAGTTCCATTTAGATATGCATCACCATAATTAGTTGCAGTGTTGTTTATGAATACTGAATTTTCGAGAGTATTAGTGGAACCAGTTCCAGTCATAGCTAAAGCACCATAATTATTATTTGCTGTGTTGTTTTCAAAAGTACAATTATCAACCAAATTAACACCATTATCTCCACTTAGATATGCAGCACCATAATTAATATTTGCTTTATTGTTTATGAATACTGAATTTTCGAGAGTATTAGTGGAACCAGTTCCAGTCATAGTTAAAGCACCATAATTATTATTTGCTGTGTTGTTTTTGAATACTGAATTTTCGAGAATATTACGAGAATTAGTTCCAGTCATAGTTAAAGCACCATAATTAGTTGCAGTGTTGTTTTCAAAAGTACAATTATCAACCAAATTAATATTATTATCTACATTTAGATATGCAGCACCATAATTAGTATTTGCTTTATTGTTTATGAATACTGAATTTTCGAGAGTATTACTAGAACCAGTTCCACTCATACCTAAAGCACCATAATTAGTTGCAGTGTTGTTTTCAAAAGTACAATTATCAACCAAATTAACACTATCAGTTCCACTTATATATACAGCACCATAATTAATATTTGCATTGTTGTTTATGAATACTGAATTTTCGAGAGTATTACTAGAACCAGTTCCATACATACCTAAAGCACCATAACTACCATTTGCAGTGTTGTTTTCAAAAGTACAATTATTAACACTACTAGATCCACTTAAATATGCAGCACCATGATTGATATCTGCTTTGTTGTTTATGAATACTGAATTTTCGAGAGTATTACTAGAACCAGTTCCACTCATACCTAAAGCACCATAATTAGTTGCAGCGTTGTTTTCAAAAGTACAATTATCAACCAAATTAACACTACTAGCTCCAGCTATATATGCAGCACCATAATTAGTTGCATTGTTGTTTATGAATACTGAATTTTCGAGAGTATTAACAATTCCACTCATACCTAAAGCACCATAACTATCATTTGCAGTATTGTTTTCAAAAGTACAATTATTAACACTAATAGTTCCACTTAGATATGCAGCACCATAATTAATATTTGCTTTATTGTTTATGAATACTGAATTTTCAAGAGTATTACTAGAACCAGTTCCACTCATACCTAAAGCACCATAATTAGTTGCACTGTTGTTTTCAAAAGTACAATTATTAACACTAATAGTTCCACTTAGATATGCAGCACCATAACTAGTAGTTGCATTGTTGTTTATGAATACTGAATTTTCAAGAGTATTACTAGAACCAGTTCCAATCATACCTAAAGCACCATAATTAGTTGCACTGTTGTTTTCAAAAGTACAATTATTAACACTAATAGTTCCACTTAGATATGCAGCACCATAACTAGTAGTTGCATTGTTGTTTATGAATACTGAATTTTCGAGAGTATTACTAGAACCAGTTCCAATCATACCTAAAGCACCATAATTAGTTGCACTGTTGTTTTCAAAAGTACAATTATCAACCAAATTAACACCATTAGTTCCACTTAGACATACAGCACCATAATTAGTTGCATTGTTGTTTATGAATACTGAATTTTCGAGAGTATTACTAGAACCAGTTCCAATCATATATAAAGCACCATAACCATCATTTGCAGTGTTGTTTTCAAAAGTACAATTATCAACCAAATTAACACCATTATCTCCATTTAGATATACAGCACCATAATTAGTTGCATTGTTGTTTATGAATACTGAATTTTCGAGAGTATTATTGGAACCAGCTCCATTAATACGTAAAGCACCAGAAAAACCATTATTTGCAGTATTGTTTTCAAAAGTACAATTATCAACCAAATTAACACCATTATCTCCATTTAGATATGCAGCACCATAATTAGTACTTGCTTTGTTGTTTATGAATACTGAATTTTCGAGAGTATTACTAGAACCAGTTCCAATCATACGTAAAGCACCACAAACATCATTTGCAGTATTGTTTTCAAAAGTACAATTATCAACCAAATTAACACCATTAGTTCCACTTAGACATACAGCACCATAACTAGTAGTTGCATTGTTGTTTATGAATACTGAATTTTCGACAGTATTACTAGAACCAGTTCCATCCATATAAATTGCTCCACCATTAGTTGCGGTGTTGTTTTCGAATGTGCAGTTAGTTATAGTTAATATTGTGTTAGCTTGATTTGAATAAATTGCACCACCATTATTACTACTGATGTTTCCGTTTATGAAGGTTAGGTTTATTAGTGTTAGGTTGATTCCTGCATTTATTGTGAATGCTCGTCCACTGTTTTCCATGTCGATTATTGCTCCACCTTTGTTCACGGCAGCTATTGTCATATTTTTGTTGATTGTTAGGTCTTTATTATTTGATCCTGAGTATACACCATCTTCTAATAATAGTGTATCTCCAGCTTGAAAGGTACTGCTATCGGTTGCATTGACTTTTATACTGCCTGTAGTGTTATCAATAGTATAGTCTGTTGCGTTTGCTGTGCCGATTAAACAAAAAGCACCCACAGCTATTATTGCAGAAATTATCAAAAATGTTGATAATTTCTTAAATTCATTTTTATACATTATTCACCTCTAATATTTTTATTTAATTAAACTAGTTATTCACGACCCATTAATAGTAATCAATATTCTATTAATCATTTTTAGAATAATCAACACACCATTATGATTATGAATCGTGAAAAAACCTAAAATATGTTGATTCTATACTCTTATTTTATAATATACAAGAACATATCAAACCATATTTTTTACTTAAATATATAATTCATGTACTGCCAGCTATTATTTAAAAACTAAAAAATGTTTAACAATCATCCTACTAACTATACCATTAACAATAAATAAAAAAAAACTTGTTAGTCATCTAAAGAACAGTTAGTATCCTATTAAACTATTAACTTTTAATTACTGGGCAAATATAGTTATAGTAATTACCCATATATAAAGATATCACTTCTACACACCTCAATACCAAAACAAGAAGAAACTAGAAAGCAGATATAATTCCATAGATTGCCCCCCCCCCCCCCAAACACTTTAAAAAAAT
>NZ_LWMW01000169.1 GCF_001639285.1 Methanobrevibacter cuticularis
ATATAACTACCTATATTATTTTATTTATTAAAAATAATATTTAAAAAATCTATAAATTAAACTTAAAATAATATAAATTCTTTAAAAATTGAATTAAATAAAATAATTAATTTATTAAACTTAAAAAATATAAATTCTTTAAAAATTGAATTAAATAAAATAATTAATTTATTATAGCTATTAATACATATTTTATCAACTATTTACTATTTAAATGATTTTCATGGAAACTAATTTCATGAAAATTTCTAAAAAAAGTGACTTATGAGACACTCCCATAATCTTTTTTTATTTTATTTACATTATGAGTCGTGATTATAATTATTATTTTCCGCTAATTTTATATATAACACCCAATAATAACCATTTAGATTATTAATAATTTTTACTGGTGCTATTTATATTTCCAAACGAGAATTCCAAAGAACAATCTTGAAATCAACTTTGTAAATCAAAAAAATCATGACTTTTAGTTACGATTCAAACAATAAAAAAATAAAAATAGAGGAGAAAAAATAAATAAATATCCTCCCAAAAAATGTTTAATCTTCTTTTTTAGAAACAACCATTCCAAGTAGAGTTAACAACACTAATATGATAGCTATTATCGGCATTCCTGTATTTTTCATAGTAGCAATAGCTACTGGATTGTTACTTGTTTTATTAGTATTATTAGTATCATTTTTGTTTTGTAGTTCAAATTCAACTGAAACTGGGTTACTATAATAGTTCAAATTGTCAGATGTAGCTGTAATCACATGAAGACCATCACTGAGTTTACTGCTTGGTATATGGATTCTTCCAACACCAAAAACATCAGTAACGATATATCCGATGTGTTTACCATCCAAATCAACACTAACTTTATAGTCTGGTATTGGATCGCCATCAACATCCGTTACTATGACAATAACATCTACAGATCCATCAGGATTTTTAACTACATCAATATCAACAATAGCTTCACCTTTTACAACATTAAAAGTTGTAGTATTGGTATAGCTGGAGTATTCATCGTTTCCATTATAATTTACTTTAGTATCGATGCTTCCTGTGTGTGTTGGTTTATAACTAAGAGTCCATTGACCATTAGAATCAGTAGTTAAAGGATAAATCTTACCATCAACAGTAACAGTAATTGGAGCATTAGCTACTGGATTACCATTCTCATCAACAAGTATTCCATCGATTGTTATGGTTTTACCCACTTTAACATTAGATGGAATGTTTATAGTTGAATTAACAGCTATTTTAGTAACATTGAAGCTAGTATTATTAGTAAAGCTTGTGTAATTTTCATTACCAGCAAAGCTAACGATAACCTCTAAATCAGTTCCAGTTCGGTTGGTAGTGTAATTTAACTCCCAATAACCAGAAGCATCAACAGCTACATTAGCAAAGAGCGTATCATCAACAGTAACATTAACAAAACCAATACCTGTATGATTAGCTAAAACACCACTAACAGTGACATTTTCACCAATATTCACAGAATCATGGTTCACAACAATAGTTGAATTAGTACTATTCTTATTCACTGTGAAAGTAGTAGAATTACTAAAAGCATCGTAATTACCATCAGCAGCAAAACTAACGATAACCTCTAAATCAGTGCCAGTTCGATTGGTAGTATAATTTAACTCCCAATAACCAAAACCATCAACAGCTACATCATTAAATAGTGTACCATCAACAGTAACATTAACAAAACTAACACCTGTATGATTAGCTAAAACACCACTAACAGTGACATCCTCACCAATTTGAGCAGGATTAGGGTTAAGAACAATAGTTGAATTAGTAGAAGCTTTTGTAGCAATGAAACTTGTAATATTATATGCAGCATCTAAACTAGCATTTAAAGTATTATTACCTACTTTTGGAACTGCAAACTCATAAATAAAACCATCATCGCGACTAACAACATAATCCACATTATTTAAAGTGCCATTAATTACAAAATCAGGTAAATTTTCAACACCAGAGTTATTAAGAGTAGTGTTCAAGATCAACAGATAAAAGCTAACAATATCACCAAAATGAACATCATCCAAACTACTGGAGTTAGTAATATTCAAAATATAATGATTATTAGTATCAATACCAAAAATCTTATTAGCTATATCATTAACTCCCCACCAATTATAATCAAAACTACTATCAGTAGTATCATAACCAGTGATATTAACACCAACCTGTGATATAATACGATTATACTCAACAGTAACATTAACCAAAGAACCAGTAAACAATTTAGTAAAATTCAAACCAGCACCATTCTCAGCATAAATATTATTACCCCTAATAACAAAATCACTAATGTTCCTAGCTAGATAGGTCTCGAAAACGAATCCATCACCAATTGTAGCATTAACAGTATTATTCAAAAACCTAATACCACTAGTATTACCATTATAAGAGTAAACATACACAGCATAATTACCACCAGTAATATTATTCTCATTAAAAGTTATATTGGTGTTGTTAGTGCTGTATGCAGACAGCCAAACACCATATTCAGATACTCCTGTGATATTGTTATTACTGAAGATAAATTGTGTGTTATTGCTACTGTATGCATACAGCTCAACACCATGTTCAGATCCTGTGATATTGTTATTACTGAAGATAACTTGTGAGTTATTGCTGCTGAATGCATACAGCTCAACACCATAGTCTCCTCCTACTATATTATTGTTAGTGAAGGTAACTTGTGAGTTGTTACTGCTAGATGCATACAGAGAAACAGCATAGTAAGATCCTCTTGTTATATTATTGTTAGTGAAGGTAGCTTGTAAGTCATTATTGCTGTATGCAACTAGATCAACACCATAGTCCCCTCCTGCTATATTATTGCTACTGAAGGTAACTTGTAAGTCATTATTGTTGTATGCATACAGATAAACACCATATTCAGATGTTCCTGTTATATTATTGCTAGTGAAGGTAACTTGTGAGTTGCTACTGCTGTATGCAACTAGATCAACACCATAGTCTCTTCCTACTACATTATTACTGGTGAAGGTAACTTGTAAGTCATTATTGTTGTATGCCTCCAGATAAACCTCACGTTCAGATACTCCTGTCATATTATTGTTAGTGAAGGTAACTTGTAAGTCATTATTGTTGTATGCAGACAGATAAACACTATGGAAAGATGCTTCTCCTATTATATTATTGCTACTGAAGGTAAGTTGTAAGTTGTTACTGCTGGGTGCATACAGAGAAACACCATATTCAGATGTTCCTGTGATATTATTGTTAGTGAAGGTAAATTGTGAGTTGCTACTGCTGTCTGCATACAGATGAACACCACTGCCTGTTCCTGTGATGTTGTTGTTTTCAAAAATCAAATCAAGAGAACAGCCAACAGCATCAAAACGAACACCATGAGAATCCGCCACACCATTAGCAGTTATATTATTATTAATCAAAGAAACACCAATAATAGCCCCACTATAATCTGGAGCATAAGCATAAACAGCACCATAATTATAATTATCTATTGAAGAAACAATAACATTGTCCTTAATACTTATTCCAGTTAAATTCTCACCAGAGCTATTTAAATTAATACTAATATCGTTAGTTGTAATATTATTGCCCATAATAGCTAAATCACTAGAATTTGAACTTATAGCTGTATCATAACCAATAATAGTTAAATTAATAATGCGAACATTCGGTGCAGTAATATTAAACAGAATACCAGACCCAGAACCTGTTATTACTGGATTATTTTTACCTTGAATAGTAGCATTACGAGTTATATTTATCTGACCTAAATTAGTGTATGAACCACTAGTAAGATTAATTTCTAACTCATCATCAGTATCAGTATCAATAATATTCTGAAAATCCTGAGTGTTATTAGTATTAGTAAAATCATAAGAACCAGCACTAACACCAGATAGAGTAAAACAAACCAAAATAGCTAAAACTATTAAACTAAATGACATAAATCGTTTATTTTTTATAAACATTTTTATTTTCACCTCCTGATCTAATCAATCAGATGCAAAAAATCTATAAAATATTTAATAAAATAATATTATATAGAAAGTTAGAAAATATAGAGAATAATCACTATATCTAACAAGAATAATTATATCCTATGCCATATATAAACCTTATTGAAAAGTAATATATATATATATATATATATATATATATATCATAAACAAGTAAACAAAAACAATGAAAGAACTTAAAAATGCCAAAAACATAGGAAAAAAAGTATAAATGTAAAAAATAGGGCAATGTGAGTCTTTGAGAATAAATTATTTTTCATGAAAAATAATTCTCTCATTTACTAAATAAATAAATTTAAGGGAATTTTAGTTTAGTGATTTAGACTTTTGACCACGATTCATTATTTTTATTAAATAAAGTTAAAAATATAATTATTAGTATTGTTATCAGTAAATCATCTAAAATAGAATTCTGTTTCATTATCATTAGGAATCCAATCGTTTTCAATATTATCAGCTGTTATAGCTAATTTACCATTACTAAATTTACCACATTTCTCAAGAAGTTTACAAGCTCTTGCATGAGCATATTGAATAGATGCACAACCTCTTTCAAAACTAAGGGCCTCATCCCATTTGAAAGTGATATGCTTTTCAGGTGAAAGTTTAGATATATAGTACCTAATAGCTCCAATACCAATTTCTTCAGATATTTTAGCTATTTCATCAGAATTTAAGTCTGTTCTCCGTGTTTGAACTTCTTTTTTAGCTCGAATAATAGCTTCTTGGATTAATTCATCTACTGAAATGAACACTCCTCTTCGAGTTGACATTGAACCTTCAGGTAGTGTGATGAACTCATAAAATATAACTTCTGGAGTATTTTCATCTAGTAAATCTAAAGCAATACTGATTTGTTCAATAGCCAATTTATGATCAGAGCCCAATATTAAACTTTTAAATAAAATTTTTTTAAGTTAATGGCATTCGTTTAATAATATAATTAAATATACAAAGACTCATAATGCTGTGTTAATGCTTTATTTATTTTATTGACTCAATTATTTCTTTAATAGCTAATTCTGGATCCTTTGATTCATAGATAGAACGTCCAATTATTAAAGCGTCTGCATATTTTAATGTTTCTTTTGGATCTCCACCTTGAGTTCCAACTCCAGGTGATATAATAAATGAATCATCTCCAACAATGTTTCTAATTGTAGATAATCTAGCTATTCTTGTAGAGGGGGCCACATAATTTTTAATTCCTAAATCTACTCCCATTTTAGCTATTTCATCAGCCACATTCTGAAGGAACATTTTAGCTCCAGGATGTGACATTTCAGTTAATAGGAATATTTCTTTATCATATACCTTTGCTTGATTAATACAAGCTTCTACACTATCGCTACCTACAAATCCATGAACAATTAAAGAGTCTGCTCCAGCTTCGAATGTTAATTTAGCTATTTTACTGTTTGTTTCTGGGATATCTGCAACTTTGTAATCACAAATAATTTTAAAATCAAAATTTTCCTTAAAGACATTTATACTTTCTAATCCTTCAGATAGAGTTAATGGATATCCTATTTTTATGGTATTTATATATTTTGATAAGGTTTCACATAGGTCATATGCCTCAATAACATTCATTTGATCCATAGCTAATATAATATTGTTTTCAACTTCCATAATTATCATCTTGTTTTGGTAACTATATTAATTCTTCTTTTACTTTATTTTTATTTTGATAGTTAATTAATTGATGGTTAATCTATAATAATTATTTATTCTAATTTAAATGATTTCAAATTTTTCTTATGTTTTCAAATTTTTCTTTATAAATAATTAAATCAAGTTAATTTAAATTAATTAAAGTTTACTAGAAAAAAATAGTAATCTTTATATAGAATGGATTCATAATTTTTAGTATATCAAATATACTTTAAAAAATATAATGTTAATTTTAATATTAAATTAATAATTAATATTATTTTTAAATTACTGATATAATTATTTTAATTAATAAGGTGGTTATTCTTATTAATTAATAAGCTGGTTATTCTTATTAATAATTAATTGATATTAAATACACATTTAAAAGAAAGTTTAATTAATAAAAATTAGGAAATGATAAAAATGCATATTATGGAAGGATTTTTACCACTGGAATGGTGTATAGTATGGTTTGCACTTTCAATACCGGTGGTATTATATGGAATATTGAGAATTAAAAAAATTACTGAAGAAGTACCTGAATCTAAATCATTATTGGCTGTTAGTGGTGCATTTATGTTCATACTTTCTTCATTGAAGATTCCATCTGTCACAGGAAGCTGTTCACACCCTACAGGTAATGGTCTTGGAGCGGTAATATTTGGTCCAGCAGTAGCAGCTGTTCTTGCAACTATTGTTTTACTATTTCAAGCGATACTTCTTGCTCATGGTGGACTAACTACTTTAGGGGCTAATATATTTTCTATGGGTATCATAGGACCATTAGTTGCTTGGATTGCTTATAAATCTATTACTAAGGCAGGATTAGGTTCTGTAATAGCTATATTCTTTGCAGCATTTTTAGGAGATTTATTAACTTATGTTACTACTGCAATACAACTATCTTTAGCATTCCCTATTCCAACTTTTGGAGATGCATTATTTAAGTTTTTAGTAATATTTGCATACACTCAACTACCATTAGCTATAGCTGAAGGATTGTTAACAGTTGTTATTTGGAATGGTTTAAAATCACTAAAACCAAGACTTTTAGAAAAATTGAAAGTAATCAATCCAAAATATGAAAATCTTGCAGAAACAGAAAACATTCCAAAACCAAATTAAATAACTAAATAATGACAAATATATGAGTTGATTTAATGAAAACTAGAAATGTAAATGTGATTTTAATTATTCTTGTGATTGTAATAGCTATTTTGCCCTTAGTCATGTATTCTGGCTTAGGTGAAGATGAAGGATACTTTGGAGGATCTGACAATGAAGCAGGAGCAGTAGTTGAAGAATCTGGCTATGTTCCATGGTATGAATCCATTTGGGAACCTCCAAGTGGTGAAATAGAAAGTTTATTATTTGCACTTCAAGCAGCTATTGGGGCAATAATCATTGGTTATTTCTTTGGTTATTGGAAGGCTGAATCTAAGTATAGAAAGGATAAATAATATAATCAAACTTAAATTAAAAATTTAAATTAAAAAATTAAGATAAAGTTCACTTTAACTAGAGTTAAAGTTGAACTTAATATATAAAAATTAAAGATGTGGTATCGTTGGCTTTAGAAATTGATTATATAGCACATAATAACAATCTAAAAGATGTTGAATCCAAAATAAAGATTGCAATATCTGGACTACTGTTACTTGTAGCTTTAATAGCCAATATACCAATTGTTTCTATTTTAATATTTTTTATTGCAGCTATATTTCTTTTAGCTATTGCTAAAATACCAGTTAGATTTTATTTAAAATTTATCTCAATTCCACTTAGTTTTGCAGTTATTACTACAGTTTTCATGATTTTCTTTTTTGGAACTGGAACTATACTATGGGATACTGGAATTTGGGGAGTGGTTGTTCGAGAAGATGCTCTTAATTTAGGAATTACAACTTTTCTTCGAGTAATGGCTTGTTTTTCAGCTTTAGGAATATTATCTATGACAACTCCAGTAAATGAGATTCTTCATTTTTCAGCTAAGTTGAAAATACCTAAAGTATTTTTGGAAATAGCTATGCTAATGTATACCACAATTTTCATATTTTTAGATCAATTTGAAGCTATGAGTAATGCTCAAAAAACAAGATTAGGATACAATGGATTGAAAAATACTTATAGATCATTGGGGCTATTGATGAGTAATCTTTTCTTTAAATCTTTAGATAAAGGAGAAAAACTACAAAATTCTTTAGATTCTCGATGTTACAGTGGTGAATTTCCTGTTTATAAAAAATAAATGGTCAAATATATGGATAATAAATCATTTATAATGTTCATTGGAATATTATCTGGACTTCTGTTTGGTATTGCAACACCTTTCAGTAAAATTCTTCTTTCTAATTTGAATTCATTTCAGTTAGCAGGTTTACTTTATTTAGGCTCAGGTTTTTTTACAATTCCTTTATTGATTAGAAATTATTATAATCAACAAAAAAAATCTAAAGAAAGAAAAGAAAATGATAATGTCTTTAAAGATACAAACACTTATAAAAATTTTGAACCTAAAGATAAAGATTATAAATCTGAACATACCTTCAATTCTAAGCATACTTTAAATTCTAAGCATACATTTAATTCTAAGCATTCTCTAAATTCTAAGCATACATTAAATTCTAAACATACTTTAAATTCTAAGCATTCTCTAAATTCTAAGCATACTTTAAATTCTAAGCATACTTTAAATTCTAAGCATACTTTAAATTCTAAGCATACTTTAAATTCTAAGCATACTTTAAATTCTAAGCATACATTTAATTCTAAGCATACTTTAGACTCTGAATATACTTTAAATTATAAGCATATTCTAAAAAATAGCTTTAACTTAAATAATCTGAAAATTATTTTTATTTTGTTATTTGGGGGGATTTTAGGGCCTTTATTTTTGATGTTAGGTCTTTCATATGGTAGTGCAAGTTCAACTTCTATTTGGTTAAATATGGAACTTGTAGCTACTGCTATTTTAGGAGTTCTAATTTTCAAAGATCATTTGGATAAATATACTTTATCTGGATTAGTTTTAACATTCATCGCAGGAATAATAGTTTCTTGGAATGGGGGACTTAGTAATATAATTTCAGTAATATTTGTAGTTATAGCTTGTTTCTGTTGGGGGGTGGATAACCAACTAACTTCAATTGTTGATAATTACTCTCCTGAATTTATTACTTTCTTAAAGGGAATGATTGGTGGAGGAATAAACTTTGGAATTGGAATGTTCATCAATGGGTCTTTTATTTTTGGTACTCTAAGTTATGCCATATCTATTGACTCCATTATTTACGCTATAATTCTAGGTATTATATCTTATGGAGTAAGTATAGTATTGTTTGTAATCAGTGCTCAAAATTTGGGAGCAACCAGAAGTCAAATGTTATTTTCAACTGCTCCATTTTGGGGAATACTATTTTCAATAATAATTTTAAATGAACCATTTACTTTACAATTGGTATTTTCAATGATTCTTTTAATAGTTGGAATTATTTTAATGAATATCTTGGTTCATGAGCATGAGCATGGCCATGAAGTAATTGAACATATTCATTTACATTCTCATGATGATGATCACCACAATCATTTCCATAATACTTTAAATTATAGTAATTATAATAAGAGTCATGAGTTTGATTTTGAAAAATTGTCTATAGATGAGAATAATCATGAATCTGCAGATGATAATTCATTAGATCAAAAAAAACATACTCATCATCACAAACATAAAAAATCTAATCATAGCCATAGTCATTTTCCTGATTTACATCATAAACATGACCATTGAAACTTAAAAAATAATTATTAATACAATAACTATAAAAAATACATATTTTAATTGTTATTTAAAAATAAGGAAGAATTCCTTAAAAGCTTATTTACTATTATATACAATACATTAATTAAATACCGTGTTTATTATTTAAACCATTGATACTTTTCATGATTCTTAATAATGAATATTGTAATGATTATCTGTTAAATCTAATTATATGGTTTCATAATCATGATAAAGAATATTTAATGATAATCTATTAAATTTATCATATAGTCTTATAATTATTATTATTATTAATAATAATATGCATTAATGATTTATTAAATTTAATAAAATAATTAAGTCATGATTTAAAAAATTAATCTAAGAAATTTTTAACTAATGATACTCAATCAGAGGAATTATATGAATATAATTGAAGCAAAGAACATAGTTTATGAATATCCAGATGGCACAGAAGCTTTAAAGCACATTGATTTTAAAGTAGAGAAAGGAGATATTGTAGCTTTACTTGGACCTAATGGTGCTGGGAAATCTACTTTGTTTCTACATTTCAATGGAATTTTAGAACCTGCCAGTGGTGAAATTTTAATAGATAATAAAAGATTGAAGTATGATAGAAAAAGTTTGTTGAAGGTTCGTCAAAAGATTGGAATAGTCTTCCAGAATCCTGATGATCAGCTATTTGCCCCTACTGTTGAAGAAGATGTAGCTTTTGGTCCTTTGAATATAGGTCTATCTCAAGAAGAAGCTAAAAAGCGCGTAGAGGATTCTCTTAAAAAAGTTGGGATGGAAGGTTTTGAGAAAAAACCACCTCATCATTTAAGTGGTGGTCAAAAGAAGAGAATAGCTATTGCAGGAATTTTAGCTATGGGTCCTGAAGTCATGATTTTAGATGAACCCACTTCTGGACTTGATCCTAAAGGAGCCTCTAAAATATTGAAGTTATTGTATAAACTCAATGATGAAGGAATGACTATAATAATATCAACTCATGATGTTGATCTGGTTCCTATCTATGCAAAGAAGATAAATGTAATAAACAAAGGAAAAATCATTAAAGAAGGGACTCCCCATGAAGTTTTTGATGATGTTGATATCATAAGAAAAGCAAATTTACGTTTACCTAGAATAGCTCATCTAGTTGAAATATTAGAAAAAGAAGATCAATTTAAACTAGCTGATCATTATCCTTTAACAATAGGAGAAGCTAGAAAAAGCATATTAGAGCATATTGACAAATAATCTCATATATTAAATATAATGGATACATTTTTTTTTACATTATTTTATTTTAATAAAGATGATATTTATGTAATTTATTTTAAGAAATATGATATTTATGTAATTTATTTTAAGAAATATGATATTTATGTAATTTATTTTAAGAAATATGATATTTATGGGCTCTGTCAAAAATTATTGTGAAAGAGTGTTGTAAATTTGTGTTAATTTGAGAAAAAGTTAATACAATTTGTGCGGTAATTATTATGTATGAGTAAAAAACCACCGCACAAGTTTATTTGTGCTGAAGATGTATTTAAATCTAATGTAAAATTGGAAAATGATGTATTGATTATTGATCCCTCTGTTTCTCCATCTTTCATTCGGGAGTTGGAAAAAATAGTTAATAAATCTATAATGATCATTTATTCGGAAGGAGAAAATTTAAAATGTCCATTGTGCGGAGAAAAATTAAGTAAAAATGGATTTCATAATCGTTTGTTAAATAAATCTGATTTAATCCATTTACAAAAATACAAATGCTCGAAAAAAGACTGTGAATTTGAAAAAAGAACAAATATCGATAATATTGTCCCTAAAGGATGTAATTATGAAATTGATGTGAGACATGAACCTATAAAACAAAATGAAATCTCATACATGTCATTAGAAAAAATATCCGAAAATATAGATCTTAAATATCAATCTAAACCTTCAAGACAATCAATCCTTAATTTTTTAGACAATGAAGGGGAAAAATACCTCGATGATGAATGTAATGATTTATTTGAATATGATAATAATGAATTAAGTGGTGTTTTTGCTATAGACGAACAATTTCCATCAGTTAATGGAGAATACAGAGCAAGACCAGTAATAATGGATGTACACACAAATATAATCCTCAATGATACAATATTACCTATTGAAGAACTGGATGTTGATTTTAAAGAAAATTTCTTAAAAACCACATTAAATGGAAAAACCATAAAAGGAATAGTTTCTGATGGTGACAAATCATATGCAACCATTATTGACAAAATTAAAGTCCCACATCAACTTTGTAACTTTCATTTAATGCAAAATTTAATGAATGAATTAATAAAACCTATTAACAAATTAAACAGAAAAATAAAATCCAATACCAAGAAAATAAATGATATCAAAGAAAAATTACCTTCTTTCAGATCTAAAAAAGTCCAAAAAAAGAATGAAAAGAAAATTAAAAAACTAAAATCAGAAATAAGAAAATATAAAGCCGAATTAAAAGAACTTGAAAACTATAAAGAAAGAATATCTAATATATTTAAACAAAAAAATGTTAAAAAAGCTAAAAGACGATTTAAAACTCTATACAACAATTTAAAGAACTTACCTCCAGTTGTCGCGACTTTTATTCAGCGATTAAATAAAACTTTTGATAAAGCTGTAAATCACATGGTTTATGAATATTTACCATCAACCAATAATCAATTAGAATGTTACAATGGTGTATCATTACCCGATAACCAGAAAAAAACCTATAGAACAGACAGAGGATTAGAAAGAGCCATAAAATTAGGTAAAAAAAGATGGATGGAAAGAAATAGAAAACCAAATTAAAAATTAAAATCAGAAACCATCACAATAATTTTTGACAGAGCCATTTATGTAATTTATTTTAAGAAATATGATATTTATGTAATTTATTTTAAGAAATATGATATTTATGTAATTTATTTTAAGAAATATGATATTTAGGTAATTTATTTTAAGAAATATGATATTTAGGTAATTTACTTTTCTTATTTTAATTGAATGGGAAATAATTCGGCATTGTCTAAAATTCTGCTGATTTTTTTGAAAATCTGTAAATGTTAGTTAAAAAGATGTTTTTGTTTTAATGGTGTGTTTTGGAAAAAAAGTTATTATAGTTTGGTGGTTATAATTTATTATTACGCCTAAAAACAAAAATAGATAAATTTAACTGACTATTTTTTTTTAAATAACTTAAAATATTTTTTAATAATTTTAAAATATTTTGTATAAATAAGTCTAAAATATTCTATTATAATACGGCTTTTTAGAAGTCTTTTTTTGTTAGTTTTGTGTTTATTTGTTTATGTTGTATAATTGTGTTTTTTGGGGTTTGTTTCTTTTTGTTTGATGTTTGTTAGGTTTTGATTTTATTTGTTCCACTAGTTTTCTTTTTAGTATGCTACTTACATTTTCTATGTTGTTTCTTTTTGAATATATTTTTTGTCTGATATTATTGGGCTTTTGAGTCTATAGTGTCCTTTTTTAGCTTTTTCATTGTTTTTTTGTTTACTTGATTTATGATATATATCAATTATTTTTTAATAAGATTTATATAAGATGTAGGATATAGTTATCCTTGTTAGGATATAGTGATTACTCTCTATATTTTTTAACTTTCTTTATTATATTAAATATGTATCTGATTGATTAGATCAGGAGATGAAAAAAATAATGATTTCGAAAATAAACAATTTAATTGAAAATGACTTTTTAAGTATGGAAGCGAATATTCCTCTGTTTAACAGAGTTCGTTTAAGGAATGCGGTACTGATAACCTTCTTATTTTTGTGCTTTTTTGCACTATTGTCTGGTGCTAGTGCTGCTAACTTTAATAGCTCTTCTAATAATCAGGATATCCAGGCTTTCCTCAGTAATACCTCTGCAGGTGACAATGAGCTTGTTTTTGAGGGAGGGACCTATAACCAGATCACTAGTTTAAATGTTTCAAGAAGTGTTAACATCTCATCCGCCGGTCAAGTGAATATGGTAGGTACTGGTAGACTCTTTAATATCACAGCTCCAAATGTAAAGATAGTTAACTTGAATATGAGTGGATATAACACAGCTATTAATTCAAATAGGGGTAATTTATCAGTTATTGGTTGTAATATGAGTACAATCGATATTAGTGTCAATTTGTCTGGTGCTTCTTTAACTGGTGTATTACTGGAAAATAATACTATAATTTCTTCTGTAAGCAACTACAATTATGGTGCTGTATATGTAAACGCTACAACTGGCTCAGTTGTTAACATTGCGGTTAAAGGTAATAATATCCGATGTAACGGGACATCTAGCTCGGATGGCGTGCGTTTCAACGTTGTTAATTGTAATAATGCTCTAATGTTCGAAAACAACAACATCACAGGAACATCATCTGGTGTTTGGCTTATTGCAGAAACCAGCAAAAATAACATAACCATCATCAACAACAACATCACAGGAACAGGCGGATACGGTGTTTATCTTCGTGCATACACCAACAGTAATAACAACATAAGCATCGCCAATAACAACATCACAGGAGGACCATCCGCAAACGGTGTTCGTCTTAGTGCATACACCAGTAACAACAACATAACCATCGCCAACAACAACATCACAGGAACATCCGGACACGGTGTTGCTCTGGATGCATACACCAGTAACAACAACATAAGCATCGCCAACAACAACATCACAGGAACATCATACGGTGTTGAGCTTCGTGCATACACTAGCAACAATAATATCACCTTCACTGATAACAATATTAGAAGTCCATCTGGTATGTATGTTAACTGTTATAATCGAGGTTTTAGTGGTTTGTCTGTAGTGAATAATACTATTAATGCTACTAGTGCTTATGGTAGTGGTATTGGGTTTGCTAGTCTTAATTCTGTTGATTTGAGTGATATTTTTGTTTCTGGTAATAATATTTTTGCTGGAACAGCTTATGGTATTAATTTTGCTGATGGTCTTAATTCTGTAAATAATGTTACTATCAATTATAATCGTGTTTTAGCTGTTATTGGTTTGAATATTCCAACTATGACTAGTGGTATAGATGCGAACCTTAATTGGTGGGGAGTTAACGATATAACTGGTAAAATTAGGGGTATTAATACTAGTAATCATTATATTTTGAATATTACTAACTCTAGTAGTTTAAATAATGTTCATATTGGTGATAAGGTTAGATTTTCTCTGTTAGTCTTGAATACTACTTTGTCTAATACTGGTGTTGAGAATTTACCTGATTTTGTTATTGATGGTACTTTTAATGGTGTAGCTTATAATTCTAGTCGTGGTGATAATTTTACTTATATGTTTACTGTTTTATCTTTAGGAATTCAGACTTTAGATGCTTCTTTAGATGAAGAATATATGAATATAACTTTTTATGCGATAAAAAATTCCACTAATTCTACTATTGTTGTTAGTCCTAATCCTGTGAGTATTGGCGAGAATATTACTGTTAGTGGTGTTTTAGCTAATTTCACTGGGATAACTAGTGTTAATGTTACTGTTGATGGTAATTTCTTTACTAATGTAGCTGTTGATGGTTCTGGTTATTGGGAGTTAAACTACACTACCAACCGTATTGGAACTGATTTAGAGGTTATTGTTAGTTTTGTTGGTAATGATAATTATACAAGCTTTAGTAATGTTGCTAACTTTAATGTTACAAAGGCTAATGCAACTATAAACATTAGCTTACCAAATAATGCTACTTATGGAGAAAATTCTACTATCAATGGTAATATCACTGATGTTAATGGTAGTCTAATAAATGGAACATATAACATTACAGTAACTATCAATGGTATGGATTACAATGTAACTGTTGTTGATGGTTTATGGAGTTTAACAATACCTAATAGAAATGCAGGAATAGCTAATGTGAATATATTTTTCTCTGGAAACAGTAACTACAATAATGCAACAATAGCTACTAACTATGCTGTTAATCCAAAGAATCTTGGAACTACAATCACAATAACCTCAACAAAAAACGGTAATAAGATTACTTACAAAATCACACTCAAAGATAGTGAAGGAAATATTTTAGCTAATCAAACAGTTACTTTAGCTATTGCAGGTAAAACTGTAAGTCTTAAAACTAATGGTGCGGGTGTTGTACAATACACATTCACTGCAGCTAAAGCTGGTAAGTATCAAGCAACTGCGACATACAATGGTTTAAGAACAACAAATATCATATACAATAAATCAACTAAAAAATCTAGTACCGTTGAAGTAAAAGCTAGTAAAATAAAAATAGCTAAAATTCAAGGAAATAGCGTCAAGAAAAGATCCTATAAACTCTACTATAAAGTTTACACAATTAAGAATTATGGTGATTTAACTGGATCACGAAATTTCAAAAAATACTTCAAATTACAACTAAAAAGCACTGCTAAAAAAGGTCTAGTCTACTTAAACTACAACAAAAAAGCTAAATTGTTAAAAATATTTGTTAAAAACCTAAAAGCCGGAAAAATCGTAAAAGTCAAACTAACATTCTACAAACCAACAAGAAGATAAAAGTTAGTATAAGAATAATTGACAATAATTAAACAAAAACAAATTTTTTTCGAGGATAAAATTGATTTTTTTCTTTATCTTCTCTTTTTTATTTTTTATTATTATGAACAAAAACTTATAAATAACAATTATAATATTATTTTATTAATCTTTTTTTTACTAATTTTTCAATTATCTCATTATCCATATCATCTATATCTTTTTTTCTTTTTTCTTCTATTTTTCCTTTAAATTTATATAGTAGGAATTACAACCTATATTTAAGAAATATTTTTTGTTAGGTTGTGTTTTTTATGGTTTTAAAAGATGATTCGATTAATCAACAGCTTTTAGTTCCTATTGATTTGAAAAATTTAATTCCTGATGATCACCCTTGTTATTTGATTCAAAATATTAAAAGAATTGGGAAAATCTAATCAAAAAACAATTAGTTTGAATGATCCTGAAACACGCTGGTGTTGAATAAAAAGAATCAATTGGAATTTGATTATAATTTACAGATTGGTGTAGATGATTATAAAGGAATAGTTCTATCTATAGGAGTATCAAATAATCCTACAGATTTTAACGAATTAATACCTCAAATAATTCAAATTGAAGAAAATATTGGTGATTTAACAGAAAATACTCAAATTTCAGCAGATAATGGATATTCAACAGATGAAAACATGGAATATTTAGAAGAACATCGCCTTGATAGCTATATATAAAGTAGAAAACTTTCAAGAAAATTAAAAAACCTTAATAAACTCGAAAAACTATATTCAAAAGATAATTTCATTTTCAATATTGAAGAAAACACATATATTTGTCCCGAAGGACAAATTCTAGATAAAAAAGGAAAATACGAAAATGATAAAAAAACTGTTTATTGGACAAATAACTGCAAATATTGCTTAAAAAAGAAAAATTCGTAGGAAAATACCGATATCGAACGATAATTGACTATGGAAATCCTTCTAAAATTAGAATTCAACGAAAAATGGAAGAAAAATGGGCTCAAAAAATATACAAAAAAAGATCAAAAACAGTAGAATGGCCATTTGGCAATATAAAAAGAACTTAAAACTTAATGAATTTAATACAACTGGAATAAAAAGAACACAAACCGAAGCCAAATTAATAGGAATTTCACACAATTTAAAAAGAATATACAAAGAAATAAACAAAAATAACTAAACATACACAACAAAAATAAAAAATAAAAAAAATAAAAAATAAAAAAATTAATTACAGTTTTCTTCTATAAGCAATAATTCCTAAAATAGCTATTGCAAAAAGTATATTCAATGGAACACCAGTAGGTTTCATACTAGCATTAGCTGAATCCACAAATTCAGTGTCATCATCAGTACTTGCACCAGAACCACTAGAACTACCTCCAGAATTACCACCAGAACCAGTATCAGTGCCATTATCAGTGCCATTATTGTTAGTATCGTTATTATTTGGATTGTCATTGACTATTAAAGCATTTAAAACAGTAGCTAAAACAAAGAGATTATCACCTTCAAAGGTAGCTCCAAGGATGAATTCACCTGAACTTAAGACCTTATAATTAATAGAAGCTTTTCCTTCACTATTAGTTACACCCTGACCAATGTATTCACCATTGAGATAAAACATGACAGTTCTATTAGCTAATGGATTACCATTACTATCTAATAATGTGGCAGATATAGTAATAGTTTCTCCTTTTTCTCCGGTTATGTTATTGATACTTAAAGAAGGATTACCTTTAGTAAAGTTAACATTAACAAGAGTGCTATTACCATTATATACATTGTTACCAATGAAAGTAACATTCAAACTACCTTCATAAGGTTCTTCGATAAGATAAGGTATAATAGCTACACCATTGATAAATTCAACATTATTATATGTTCTATTTCCAATAGTAACATTAGAAGTTGTATTGATACCACCACTAAGATAAACAGTAACATTAACTGTATCACCAACACCACCATTAGAAATATTATTGATACTTAAAGAAGGATTACCTTTAGTAAAGTTAACATTAACAAGAGTGCTATTACCATTATATACATTGTTACCAATGAAAGTAATATTCAAACTACCTTCATAAGGTTCTTCGATAAGATAAGGTATAATAGCTACACCATTGATAAATTCAACATTATTATAGGTTCTATTTCCAATAGTAACATTAGAAGTTGTATTGATACTTTCATTAAGATAGACAGTAACATTAACTGTATCACCAACACCACCATTAGGAATATTAGCTACAATAGTTAAATTCCCTTTAAATGCAGAGAATTGCAACATAACATGTTGATTATTTAAAGTAGCTCCAATAGTTTGTAGACCTTCATCTGGTATGGTAAAGTTGTAAACAAAAAGATCATCACGACTACTGTTAAAATCAACACCATCAAAGGTACCATTAACAACTGTATAAGGCAAGTTTCCAACACCATCATTTGTTAAGGAAGTATTTAATACTAAGAGTAAAAAACTAACAACATCACCAGGTTTAAGATTATCTAAGCTACTAATGTTAGTTATATTCAAAATATAATGATTGGTAGTGTTGAATCCAGAGACCATGTTAGTGATATTATTACTACCCCACCAATTATAATCAGCATCGATTGATCCACCACTACCAATAAATAGCTGTATTGCCCCAAAGTTAGTATTAGGCGTACTTGTAGGAGTATTATTTAAAAAGATACAGTAGTTAACTTTAAATCCATTACCTAAATTAAAGATTGCATGACCATCCAATAAAAAAAATGTGGCCCTATTACCTATAAACAATGAATTAATAACTGTGAAATTATCTCCTGGAGGATTGCTTAATGGAGCTGGAGCACCATTAGCTATTGCACCACCAGTCCATGCAGTATTATTAATAAATACTGAATTATTTACAAGACAGTTAATTGCGGTAACTCCACTATTTATAATAGCTCCACCACCTCTTGCATCATTTCCAATGAATGTGCAGTAATCAACAAGAAGATAAGAACCACCACTGCCTCCAGTATTTATAGCTCCAGCATCACAATCATTGTTTGTAAACGTTGAGTTGAATACTGTAAGATAATGTCCACTATTTGCAATAGCTACTCCATATGTACCAGTATTATTGGTAAAGGTAGAGTTAGCTATCGTGGTATTATTTCCTGTGTGAGTAATATGTATCCCGCCTTCCCATGCATCATTAGCTATGAAGCTTGAGTTATTAACCGTGAAATATAGGTTATTTGTACTTGTAATAGCTCCACCATGCCTAGCAAAATTGTAAGTAAATACAGAGTTCTCTATTGTGAAGTTACTTCCTCCAAAGTTGTAGATAGCTCCTCCCTGAGAATCAGAGTTAGTTGCATTGTTACGATTAAATGAAGAATCATTGATAAATGTATTATTTCCTCCATTGTTCATAATAGCCCCACCATTACTTGCATTATTATTTGAAAAGCTACAACCTAAGATATTTAAGGTAGATCTATTATTGTATATGGCTCCACCATCACTTGTTGTATTAGCATTGATAAAGCCAATATTAATAAACGTTACAAATAGATTAGGATTGATAGTGAATATCCCACTTTTTCCTTGTGCATCAATAACCACAGAACCTTTAGAACCATTTCCTTTTAAAGTGATATTTTTACTTATGGTTATATTATAATCCTGATTTATCTTGTTATAAGTTCCAGGAGCAAGGCTAACAACCTCATTATCGCCAGCACTATTTATAGCACCATTTATACCACCAGTAGAAGTATCATTAATACTTTGATCAGCTGCACTAAGCCCTTGTAAACTAAGAATAATTAAAGATAGGACTATCAGTGTAAAACCTGTGTGGATTAAATCTTTTTTGAATTTTTTCAGTTTCTCACCTCCATTATATTTTATTATAAAAATAAATGAATATCAAATAAATTTAATACATTAAATCATATAACTAAAGACAATAAATTAACTATTGCAATAATAGGATATGGTTAATAATGTATCATAATCATATTATATTCATTAAGATATATAAACTTTAAATTAAAATAGAATAAGATAAAATAAAATTAATAAAAAAAGATAAAATAATATGAATAAAAAAACTATTTTTCAGAGTTGAAATGATTTTTGGCCACGACTCATTTTAAGAAATGTGGTATTTAGAGTAATTTCTTTTTTATTTTAATAATGACGATATCTAAATAGTTTCCTAACAATTTTGTTTTTGAAGTAAGACTCAGATTATTATTATTCGTTTATTAAGATGGATCGTAGAGTAAATATACTCATGGATAAGTTTTAGAAGGAAAATTTGGTGTTTTGAGAATATTATTGAAATTTGGGACTTCCAAAATTATCTGATGGTCGGACATTCCTACTATTAGTAAACTTTATATACTTTTTATAATTATATATATCAAACAGTTAATCAAGTATATTTTATATTTTTTCAAGTAAATTTTAATTTTTATTTACCTATTGTAGTAAAAAGAAATATGCTTCATGGAACAATTGTTTTATTTTATTAATTGGGACTTGTGATTCTTTATTTCTTATTATTAATTCTATTTGATTGACTAAAAAAGATTAAATCAATATGTAAAATCAATATCTAATATTTATTAGTTATTCAATGGGATATTTATTGGTTATTCAATGGGATATTTATTAGTTATTAATCGGTATGTTGATTTTTTCATTAATTTAAACTTTGAGGTGAAGTATGTTTAATTTGAACAAGTTTTTTTTGGTAAGTGTTTTACTTATCATTTGTTTGTCTTGGGGAGTTGTTGTTGCTGAAACGGTTTCTGCAGCTAATAAAGACATTTATGTATCGTCTTCTGGAGATGATTCGTCTAATTCAGGCAATTTAACTAGTCCTTATTCTACAGTAGAAAAAGCTATTAATGGATCTGGTGATTCTGATAATGTTAAAATCTATTTAGGGGAGGGAATTTTCAGAGGTGTGGGAAATACGAAAATTGGAATAAATAAGGCTCATAAAAGCCAAGGAGGAAGTATAACAATAATTGGACAAGGTAAAGATAAAACATTCATTGATGGAGATTTTGCATCATACATTTTTGATATAAAAGCAGATTCTATTGTAAGTTTATATAATCTTACTATTCGTAATTGTAAAAATACACAAGGTGGATCAATTGTAAATAGTGGTAATCTATCAATTACTAATTCTAATTTTGAAAACAATCAAGCAACATCGTATGGTGGTGCTATCTATAGTTATAGTTACGAGAATAATGTTCAGTTAAATGTTTTTAATTCTACATTTAATAATAATACTGCTTCACCGGCATCTTATGGTGGTTTTGGTGGTGCTATTTATGCTCCATATTCTAAAATTGATAATTGTAACTTTACAAATAATTTAGCTTCTAACAACATTATCACTTTAAATAATGTGAATTCAAGTATTAGTAATTGTTATTTTATCAATAATACTGTAAATGGATCAGAGAGTTATGGTGTTTTGTATGTTTCAAGTGGTTCTATAATTAATAATACTTTTACTAATTGTACAAGTCCTAATAGTGTTTCAACACCAAGTATATTTATCAGTGGAGCCGTTTATCTTAAAAATAACACAATAATAAACTGTTTTAATAGGAATGGTCAAAGTTTCATAAGATCTGATAATGCAGATGTTAATCTTAATTTGACTTTTATTAACAATTCTACTATGAATATTAATAACCTGAATAATATCATTTTAACTGCTTATGTAACTGATGATAATGGTAATATTGTTAGTGGAGCTTATATCTACTTTATTATTCAAGGTATCCTGAATCAGTCTAGTTCAACTAATAATTCGGGAATTGCTAGATATACATTCACACGTTTATTAGACAATGGTTTATATGTTGTTTCTGGATCTGGATATTACAGTTTCCAAAATATTTCAATCGTTAATGGTACTCTAAATGTCACTGTTGATAGAACTCCTATAACTTATTATGTTTCTAATGATGGTAATGATGATTATGGGGATGGATCATTAGCTAATCCTTATAAAACAATTAAAAAAGCAATAGAGGAAGGATTTGCTCTTTCATTGTATCCTACAATCAAGATTTTAGAAGGAACATATAAAGGTGTAGGTAATACAAACTTATCATTTACAGATATGGGCATTTTAACTATAATAGGCGTTTATAATAAAACAATAATAGATGGAGAATTGCTTAATTGGGGATTAAAGTTTGGAACATATACTCAAAGTAATATAATTAATATGAGTTTTATCAATTGCCACAGTGCTAATTATAATGATTATAGTTTTATTTATGCAAATGCTGCTTCAAACATTACTAACTGTAATTTTATAAATGGTTCTGCTAACACTTATTTGGCTGGTGTATATCTCATTAATGGTGGTAATGTCATCAATTCCACATTTATTTCTTGTTTTTCAGGTTATTCAAATAGTATCTTATATATTTATTCTGCTGGACTAATTGAGAATTGTTCTTTTATAAATAATAAGGGAACTAGAGGAATATTACAACTAGTATCTGGAACAAATTTCACAGTTAAAAATTGTTTTTTTATAAATAATACTCTCAATGAGAGTGGTGCAAATGGTATATTATATGGTACATTTAATAGTATAAATAACAATTTTATTAATAATTCTGCTCCTACTAATGGTGCAGTTATAAATGGAGGTTTTAACAGTACTAATGATACATTCATTAACAACAATGCAATAAATGGTGCAATTACTAGTGGTTCTGGTACTTTTACTAATGCTAAGTTTATTAATAATTCTGCTTCAGGTAATGGTTCTGTAGTATATGTGTATCAAAATGGTATAGTTGATTTTATAAATTGTAGTTTTGATGGTAATTATGCTAATGGTACTGGTAACCCAATATTCATTTACAGTAGCTTAAATAGTGTTGGTACTTTAACTACAGGCAAAATTAAAAGAGTTAATGTAACTTATCACTCTGTTTATACAAACAAATATGCTTTTACTTTAACAGCATATGTTACTGATGCTGAAGGTAATATAATACATGGGGGATATTTAAGATTCTATGCAGACGATAAATATTTAGGGATAGCACCAATAATTAATGGTACAGCTACATTAACTTATATTGGATTTTCTAATGGAAATTATACTATTACTGGAGATTGTCCATCTGGTGAAGAAGTATCAATTAATACAGCTAATTTAGAAGTAAATGCTAACCTTAAGGACAACACAACTTTTTATATTTCTCCAAATGGAAGTGACTCTAGCGGTAATGGTTCTAAAGATAATCCATTTAAAACAATCGACCATGCACTGAAAAAAGCTTATGAAAACTCCAAAAAGATATTTATATACATTTTAGGGGGTAATTATGCTGGAATTGGTAATGTAAATATAACATTACCTGGCGATTTTAACATTACAATAATTGGTGCAGGAAAAGATAAAACTTTTATCCATGGTGAGAACCAAAGTTGGATATTTGAAATACTAACTGGTAGTGGGGTATTTGAAATTAAAAACCTTACTATTCATGATGCTAATATGAAATATAATGCAACAAATTCAATTTATACATCTCCTATCATGATTTCACAAGGCGTTTCTGTTATTATTCATGATGTGAATATTATTGATGGTAATGGTTATGAAGGTGGTGGAATAAGAAATGCAGGAAACCTTACACTCATAAATGTAAACATCTCTAATTGTGGAGATATGGGTATGAATTCAGGGTCTAATCAAGGAGGTGCAATATATAACTATGCTACTGGTATAATTTATATGGATAACTGTATTTTAAGAAATAACACTGCTAAATATGCTACTGCAATATATAATCAAGGAAAAATAACAATTAAGAATTCTATTATAGCTGATGGGCAAAGAATTGCTGGTTTAACTGGAGATGGTAATGCAATTACAAGCTTTGAAGCAGCTATACTAATTGTTGAAAACTGTATATTTTCAGGACA
The DNA here is from genome assembly GCF_001639285.1 of Methanobrevibacter cuticularis. GTDB lineage: Archaea > Methanobacteriota > Methanobacteria > Methanobacteriales > Methanobacteriaceae > Methanobaculum > Methanobaculum cuticulare. The sequence continues at coordinate 23,989 of NZ_LWMW01000169.1, forward strand.
TAAAACTGGATATGGGGTACAAGCATATGGTAATAATACTATTGTGAATAATTGTACATTTATTGATACTTATAATGGTGTGTATATAATAGGTAATGTTACTAATTCGCTATTTAAAAATATTAATCAGACTGGAGTTTATGTTCGTGGAGCAGTAGATATTTTCGGCTGTATTTTTGAAAATAATACAAGAGCTATATATGTATCCCAACAAAATGCCACAGTATCAAATTCCATAATTTTAAGTCCTATTGAAGTAACACAATATGGTAATTTAATTGCTAATTATAATTGGTGGGGCACTAATGACAAACCATCTATTTTAGGTTCTCTAAATTATACTTTAGATTATTGGGTCGTTTTGGATGTGGTTTTGAGTGATGTTTCTGGTTATAGTAATTTAATCACTGCTAGTTTAGATAAATTTACAGATGGCGTTGATATTTTCCAGTTTAATGGTTATTTACCTGTTCGTGATTTTGTTTTAACTACTAATGCAACTAATGCTAATATAAACAATGTTGAAACTAATGCAAACATTGTTAAAGGCCTATTTAAAGCAGATAAATATGGAAATTATTCAATTAGTGCTATTGTTGATGGTTATGTTCTAACTAAAGATTTTACTTTAGTTCCTTTAAATACTACTACTGATATTAGTGTTTCCAGTAGTAAAGGTAAAAACGGGACTAAAATTATTATAACTGCTTTTGTTAATAAGTTAGGTGTTAATAATACTGATATTAATGAGGGTAATGTGAAATTTTACATCAATGGTAAATTAATTGGTGTTGCTGATGTTTCTAATGGCTGTGCAGTATTTGAATGGGTGATAAACGAAACAAATGGAAATTATAAATTATATGCACTTTTTGAAGATACTGAAACCTATGTTGGTTCTGATTCTGAAACTGACTTTGAAGTTTTAACCTTACTAACTAATGTTACCATTACATTGTCTAAAGTTAGTGGTAATTCCAATGATAAAGTGACTATTATTGCGACTGTTACTGATGAATATGGAAACTTGGTTAATAGTGGTTTAATTGAATTCTATGTAAATGGTAAATATTTAGGGACTTTTAATATTGAAAATGGTAAAGCAACTAGTAATTGGACTGCATCAGGTAACCCTGGTAAATATCTTATTATAGCTAAATACATGGATGATTTAACTTATGTTAATAATCAAGTAGAAACTAATTTTGAAATTAATAAACTACAAACTTCTATAAGTATGAATGCTTTTAAAGGAACTTATAATAAATACATTGTATTACAAGCAACTTTGAAAGATGGTAGTGGTAAAGCTATTGTGAATAAATTGGTTAAGTTTTATGTTAATAATAATTTTGTTGGCCAAGCTCTAACTAATTCCAAAGGAGTTGCTTCCTTAAGTTATAAAGTTAAAAAAACAGGCTCTTGCACTGTTAAAGCTTTGAGTGACACTGATAGTAATTATTTTGGCATTAGTAAATCTAGTAAATTGTCAGTCCCTAAAATGAGTAATGTTAAAATTATAAATAAGGCTACCACTAAAAGGAAAAAAATTACTTTCAGAAGTGTTTTAGCTAATCTTGGACCCGATAAAACTAGCTTCAGTATTTACTATAAGATCCCTAAAGGTGTTAAAATTGTTAAACCTAAAGTTAACAATGGTGTTGCTAAGTATAATAAGAAAAGTGGTGTTTTGACTTGGATTGTTAAAAATTTAAAACTTAATAACTCTAAATCTGCTATTTTAACAGTTACTTTTTCTGTTAAAAAAGGCAAATATTCAATCAAACCAGTGGTTAAAAAAACCAGCTATATTCTTTTCTCTGGCAATAATGTTCTGAAAAATATTAAAGTTAAATAAGAAAAAGTGACAAATGCAAGTTTTGTTTCATTAAAAGTGAGAATAAGTTAATTTCTTATTTTTCACTTTTTTAATTCATTTTTTTGAATTTTACTAGTGAAATTTTACTATAATAAATTATATGGGGTTCTATATGAATAGAAAGATGTTTTAGTAATGATATAAACATTTCTAACTTTGTTTTAGTAGACAAACTTTTTAGTAATAATGTAAACTCTTCTAATTTTTTTTAGAAAAGTTTATATATTTATATATGTCATATAATTTATTAAAGTAAATTTTATAAATAATCAAATAAACTTTATAACATATGAATATCATTAGAGATTTATAAAAGCTTTAGATAAATTGATTGTTAAAATTGGGATAAATGAATTATTGAAGTTTTAGATAAATTGATTGTTAAAATTGGGATAAATGAATTATTGAAGTTTTAGATAAATTGATTGTTAAAATTGGGATAAATGAATTATTGAAGTTTTAGATAAATTGATTGTTAAAATTGGGATAAATGAATTATTGAAGTTTTAGATAAATTGATTGTTAAAATTGGGATAAATGAATAGTAACAGTAGATAACTGAAGCATTAAAGTTGGGCTACATGAATTATTAAAATTGGGAGGCTATTAGTATTTTATCTAATAAAAAAATTTTTTTCTTTTTAATATTATTAATTTTATTCTTAATTAGTCCTATTTATGGAGAAAACATTAATAATGATGTTGATAATAATTTAAAAGATACTGTTGATCTTAGTTCGGATTTAAATAATGATTCTATTAAAGAATCAAAATATGATTCTGGGAATGATTTGAAATCTTTTAAACCATCAAATGGATCAAACGTTGTTCTTTTTTCAGCTAAGGAAATAATTATAACTAATGAGAATTATCATCAATATTTCAACCCATTCACTGGAAAATTATTATCTACATCTGGTATTAATCCAGGAGATACTATAAAAATTGGTAATGTTTCTAACAAAGCTTTTATCATAGATATTCCTTTGGTTTTAACCAGTATGGGTCCAAATGATCAAATTATTAATGGTGTAATTCATTTGATTGAAGGTAGTGATGGTTCATTTATTATTAATCTTAAAATAGTTAATAATGAAACTTCAGTTGTTTATCAGGGTGTTTTTGTTACTGAATTACATGGTATTTGGTTGACTCATACTAACAATAATTTTATTTTTAATAATTCTGTTCAAGTTGCTGATGCTTTTAAAGTTTTTGCCATGCCTATGGGATGGTCAAGCAATAATACAATTATTCATAATAGATTGATCAGTACATGGAGTAGTTGTATGCCTATGGGGCAATCTCATAATAATAATATTTCTTACAATTATATGCAAACCACAGCTGCAAATATAATATATTATAATCCTTATGGTCATGCAGACTATGGTGGACCTGCTGATTGTTACAATAACTATATATCAAATAATTATCTCTATGCAATTTATGCAAGTGATACTACTATAGGTATGCAATTTGTATATAGTCAGCATATAAACACCACAATAATTAACAACACTTTAATTAATCAATTTTATGGAATAAGTCTATGGGGAATAAATTCGACTGTTAGTGGTAACACATTAATTAATATGACTGCTTATGCAATATCTATCAATTCTCCTAATTTAATTTTAGAAAATAACACAATTATTGCCGTAGATAGTTATTATGGTGGAGGTATAAGAGTAGGTTCTGAAGGATATAGCAGTAATATTACTGTAATTAATAATAGGATATCTATAACAAATGGATGTTATTATGGAATTTATATTGCTGGAGACAATATAATTGTTAAAAATAATGTTATTGAATTATATAATTTTGGAACTGGAATGTATATAGCTGGAAATAATACTGAAATTTTAAATAATAACATAAAAACCCAAATAGATCCAGGAATCAATTTAGCTACATCTTATGCGATTATAAATAATAATAATATTAGATCAGGGTCTTATGGTATATATATTAAGACTTCTAGTAGACAAAGTTTTTATTTTAATAACATTATTTACAATTCTATTGTTAGTAATGATTATGGTATTTTTTTACAAGGAACTATTTACAATACCACTATTGTAGGTAATAAAATTGGCACTAATGCATCTTTGGGTATTTTTAAAGATATAACGGATCCTTTTGGGGATAATATATCTGATAATGAGGTTAATGATTTAATTGAAGATTCAACAGGTATTGTAATCAATGACAATAATTTCTATAACTATTTTGATAAAAATGGATATTTTAAATTAGGTATACTTGATGAATCAATAGTTATAATTTTAACTCATTTAACAAATAAGAAGATTTATGTTGACTATAAGATGACTCTTTTGAGTAATGGTTTAGCTAATCTTTTAACAAATGTTACAATTATAATAACTTCTGATGGTAGTGGATCGATTATTAAAGAATTAAACTTTTATAATACTAATATCAATGCAATAATTCTAGAAAATGATGTAAATTCTGTTGTAATAAAAAACAATAATATTACTATAATATCTGCTGATAATTTTACAGGAACTATTAATGGAATTTTGGTTGGAAATTCAGAAAATATTCTTATTGAAAGAAATACTATTTATCTTTCAGGTAAAAATGCTTTTGTTTATGGGATTTCAGTTACTGATAGCACTTACAGTTTTTCAAAGTATATTAATATAACTCACAATAGTATTATTCTAGTAGGTAACAATTTGATTGAAGGAATTTATACAGATTCGATGAGAGATAGTGAAATTTCTAACAATTTAATCAATTTATGGGGAAATGGTTTAGGTTATGGTATAGCTACTGCTTATATTAAAGGAGAAGCAACTAATATAAATATTAAGAATAATATAATTTTGGTTAATGTTAAAAAAATGGCTTATTTAATTGAACTACATATAAGTTCAAATATCACTATTGAAAACAATATTCTTGAAGGTGTTGCTAGTGGAGTGTATGGGATAGCTTTATATAATGTTAAAAATATTTATGTGATAAATAATGAGATTAAAACAAGTGGTGGGGACTTAAGTGAGATAGATCATAATTATGATGTTTTAGGTAGTGGAAATAGTGCTATCTACATAACTTCTAATTCTAATAATACACTTATTAAAAATAATCTGATTTATACAAATGCTCGATATCAAATTATTATTAACACCACCCAAAATGCCCTAAATAATACTTTAACTAGAAACTATTTTATTGTAGATGATAATAATATAATTAATTATTTTACTAGTAATGGTGAATTTTTAAAAGGAGTTTCTATTCAAGCTAATGATACATTGTTATTTAATAATTTAACTTCTAAACACTACAATTTGATCTTCGATATTCCTCTTAATATTAGTTTTTATAAGATTAACAGAATCAATGCAACATTTATTTTTAAAACTAATTCTGCAGGTTCTAATATAACTGGATTATACTTTAATCTAACAGATTATTCAGCATTTATATTGGCTGATGTTTACAATATAACTATTTCTAAAAACAAGATTGTTATTAACAATATTCTTAAAAACAACCTCACAGGCATCATAATTGCTCACAATAGCTATGACAATCAAATTATTGCTAATAATATCTCAATTAATGGTAAAAATTCATTGACTGGTGTTACTGTTTCTAATTTTTATGAAAATCGTTATGGTAGAAGTCCTAAATCGAATTTAATTGAAGACAATACTATTGTTGTTAGTTCAGATAATATTGCAAAAGGAATATATGTTTCTATGGCTGATGATATAAAGATTATTAACAATAGCCTTGCTATCCATGGTAAAAATACTGTATTTGCTATTGAAATTTTATCTAATGATTCTTTTGCTCCATATCCAACTACTTTATGGTCTAACAATATAAAAATAATTAACAATACAGTTTATGGCTTTGGAAATCTTGTTTATTTGATTAAATCATATCAGTCAAATAATACTCATCTTCTAGGCAATGATCTTTTTTCAGAAGGTAATAGCTCTTTTGCTTATATAGGATATAAAACTCATGGAGATAAAATTGAATATAACAATATTGTTATAAATGGTTCTGGAAGTGGTAATGGTTCTGGATCTAATGTTGGTTCTGAAAATTGGATTAATGTAGCTCAAGCTGGAATCTATTACTCAAATGGTTCCTCTGACAATTTAATTTGTGAGAATAATATAACTTCAAATTATTATCCAAAAGGTGCTGATTATGCAATATATATTGCTGATGGTGCACATGATATTGTAGTTTCTGGTAATTATCTTGTAAGTAATAATGGGCTTTTCATTGCTAACGATGCAGTTTATGGCAATGTGTTAAGTGAAAATAACACCCCGTACTATATTTATGTTTCAACAGAGGGTAGTGATGAATTTGGTAATGGTAGTATAGATAATCCATTTAAAACAATTTCACATGCTATTTCACAAGCATACAATAGAGCAATTATATACATTATAAATGGAACTTACTATGAAAACAATATTTTTATAAATAAAGCCATAACCATTAAAAATTATGGGGGGACTGTTATTTTAAATGGTAAAAGAGGGCAGATATTCATCATAGCTAATACGGGTGATTTAACCATAGTTGGAATTAATTTTGTTGATGCTTCTGGAATAAATGGCTCTGTTATATATAATAATGGTTTGTTGCACATACTAGATTCTAATTTTTATAATAATATGGCCATAGACCAAGGAGGGGTGATTTTCAACAACGGTAATCTTTTAATTGATAATTCTAATTTTAACAATAATACTGCTTACTTAGGGGGAGTAATTAGTAACTTTGGTAATGTAAGTATAAGTAATTCTAGTTTTACTAACAATTCTGCTTGTAGTGGTGGTGCAATTTATAGTTATCATAATTCCACAGTCATCATTGAAAGTTCTTATTTCATGTTGAATAAAGCATTTTCAGATGATTCTCAATATCTTTATAATGATAATGAAACTAGACTAGCACCTGGTTATGGAGGAGTCATTTACAATTTTGGAACCTTATATTCTATAAACACAACTTATGCATATAATAAAGCTATTAGTGGTGGAGTTATTGCTAATTCTGCATATATTTGGAGAAGCTTTAATGATAGCTATTTATATATTTTAAATTCAATATTCCAATTCAATAATGCTTCTAGTCATGGTGGAGCCATTTATGGACAAGCTTATGTTCTAATGATTCTTAATTCAATATTTTCTAAAAACGAAGCTCAAAATGATGGTGGTGCATTAAATTTTTCTGCTAATCATGGTTTAATTGATAATTCTAGTTTTATTGGTAATACTGCTAGAAGTACTGGTGGTGCTTTAGCTATTAGTGGAAATATTTCAATATCTAGTTCTAATATTGTTAATAATAGTGCTAGTTATGGTGGAGGAATTTCATACTCTGGAGATTCTAGTTATGGACATGTTTTAAACCAGTTAGAAATCTTGAATTCTACTATTGAAGGTAATTTGGGGCTACAGTCAGGTGGAGCATTTCATTTTTATTATGCTAATGTGAATATTACAAATTCTAATATTCTCAATAATTTTGCTCCAAATAGTCCTATTCTTTATAATAATGCTCCTAATGGTGTAATTGATCTTGATAATAATTGGTGGGGTTCTAATTATGGTCCAAGTGATGATGTTTGGAATAAAGCTACCTATTTTAGGAATTGGCTCGTTGAAAGATCTCTATGGGATATTATTACTGGTGGTGTAGAATCAGGTTCTGATACCGGAGGTAATTCTGGAGGTTATATAGGTCCTGGTACTGGTTCAAGCTTAAGACCTGGAACTGGCAGTGGTTCTGGTTCTGGATCAGGTTCAGGATATGGTGATGGTACTGGATCTGGTTTAGGATCTGGTTCAGGAACTGGACTAGGAAATGGTTCGGGTAATGGAATAGGCAATGGAAATGGAACTGGTTCTGGCATGGGTGTTGATTCTAATCATGGAAATAGTGAAGGAGCTAACTCCACAAATCAAAATTTTCTCTCAGGTATAGGGGATATTTTAAATCCATCCGAATATTCTAGTTCCAGTTCAGGTGGTAAATCTGGTGGGGGTTCAGATGGTGGACAAGGGAGTGCTGGTACAACTACTTCTAAAAATGCCTATGAAGTATTAGAAGATGTTATTAAAGATGTTAATCAAAGCAACTCTATTTACATTTTATTGGCTATATTAAGTTTTGTTGTTTTGATTATATTGGGATATATTTATAATAATAGGAGAAGTAGATTTTAACAAACTTATATTATGTATATATTAAGTTTGTCAAATTTTACTTTTATTTCCTTATTTTTAAGTTCATTTAATGGGAGAAATTTGATCATGCTAAGAAAAATTTTCTTGTTGTCAATATTCATTGCTGCATTGTTTTCTATAAATTTAGTTAGTGCCTCTGATGATTTTAATGGTAATTATAATAATTATAATAATTCTACTAATGATTATAATGATGGTGAATATGAGATAACTAATTTGGGATATAAGCTAGCTAATAATGGTTCAAATAGTAGCAATATTTATGTTGATGCAAATTTGGGTAGTGATAGTGATAGTGATGGAAGTGAATTTAGTCCTTATAAAAGCTTACAAAAAGCTATTAAGGCAGCATCTAGTAATTCTAATATTTATATAATGTCTGGTGAGTATTTTGGAGAAAATAATACCAAAATAATCATTGATAAGAAGATTACCATCTCAACTATCAATGGGATTGTTATTTTTAATGGAGAGAAAAAATATGATTTTTTTGAGATAACGTCTACAGGTAACTTGACATTGATTAATATCACTTTCATTCAAGGTAGAAATATTGATGAAAGTTATATTGCAGGAGCTATTTTTAATAATGGTGACTTAACTATCAAATATTGTATTTTCGAGTCTAATGTTGGTTTAAGAGGAGGTGCAATACTCAACAATGGGAAATTGGAAATAATAGGATCTACTTTCAAAAATAATAATGGTACTAATTATGGTGGAGGTGTGACAAATTTTAATATAGCTAAAATCGTCGATTGTCTTTTCATTAATAATATTGCTTCTAGAGGATCTGGTATTTTTACTGATGGTAATTTAACAGTTATATCTTCTAATTTTAGTTCTAATACTATAGTAGGTGTTAATTGGGAGAATAGGTTCAATACTATTTTGATTAAGGATTCTGATTTTAGTAATTCTGATATCAGTACTGATAAATCTTCTATAAATATTTTAAACACTAATTGTTCAAATGTTGGTGTTACATTTACTAATTTAACTGTTGTTGGCTCTAGTATATCTATTAGTGCTACTAATTCTACATTAAATGTCATTTATTCGGTTATTATTGGTGGTTCTATATATAATTTGAATAATAATAACAATATTAGTGCTGAATACAATTGGTGGTTGTCTAATAAGGGCCCTAATCGTTATTCTGATGTATATTTTACTTCAATGAAGTATTGGATTGTAGTAGCTTTTGTCACAGATTATGGTGATTTTATTCCCAGTAAGTCTAATCTTAATTTGAAGGTTGTTTTTAAATATACTGATGGTGTTAATATTTGGGATTTGCCTGAAGGGATTAATATTCCTGCTAGGTCTGTTTATTTACAAACTGATAATGGTTATTTCATTAATAATAGTGGTTTAATTTTCAATAATTCATTTGTTACAGGTTATTTGAACAATACTGATGATACTATAGTTTATGCTGTTGTTGATGATCAGCGTTTGAAGTTGCTTGTTGGTAAAGGTTATACCAACTATACTTGGTATGTTTCAAATAATGGGGATGATTCTAACACTGGATCAAAAGAAAATCCTTTTAAGACTCTTGCTAAGGCGGTTAGTATTGCTTTAAATGGTGATACGATCTATATTGACACTGGTGAGTATTATAATGCTTTTAATTCAAACTTGTTCATTTGGAAAAATTTGACTTTTACTTCTTATAATGGTCCTGTTACTATTTATCGTCATACTAATAATAATATATTTGTTGTTGCTGATTATGGTACTTTGAATCTTAATAATATTAGTTTTTCAACCTACAATTTAACATATTCTGTATTGTTTATTAATTGTTCTGGTAATCTGACTATTAATAATTGTACTTTTAGAGATGCATCAGGAAATTCATATTGGGGTAATATTCTATTTTCAGGTGCTTATTTATATATTAATAACTCTAATTTTTATGGGCTAAAACATAATGTAATAAGATCAAAATCATATGATAGATCTTCTTATGATTATGTGCCATGTAATATTTCTATTTTTAATTCTTACTTTAGTGGAATTTCAGGAACTGTAACTAATGATCAGAATACTGCTAGGATTCTTTATTTAGTTGGGGACAATATTTTCATTGAGAATTGTACTTTTGTAAATAATAGTGCTACTGGGGCTTACATTATTTCTAATTACTCTATTGTTAATAATTCTATTTTCATTAACAACCATGGGGCTATTAATGGCGCAACTATCTTTGATAATGGTTTTGTTGTAAATAATACTGCTCCTTACTGGAGTGGTCCTATTGTAGGTGCATCTAATATCACTAATTCCATTTTTTTAAATAATAATGCTACTTCTGCAAGTGGTAGATTTATTTATAATTGTTCTTTTATTAATAATAGTAATTCTCATAATTCTCTTCATGAAGATTCTAATAGAAATGGAATAATAAATAATGTAGGAAATTTATCAATCGTTTTTTGTACTTTTATTGGAAACAATGCTGGTTATGGTGGAGCAATTTTTAATTCTGGAACTTTAAATATTTCTAACAGTATTTTTTTAAATAATAGTGCTACAATTTTAGGTGCAGACATTTTTAATTTTAATGGTAATGCTTATTTAGATAATAATTGGTGGGGTTGGAATGGTGGTTCTACTGATGGCAGAGTATATAGATTTTTAGGTGATATTCATCTTGATTTTTGGAGTATACTTACTTTAAGTGTAAATGGTTCTAAATTAACAGCTAGTTTAGATAAGGTTACTGATAAATTTGGAAATATTTATAATTTAAATGGAAGTATTCCTAATCGTTTCGCATTTTTTGATTCCAATATTGTATCTATTTCTCCCAAAACTAGTAATTTAACTGATAATCATGCTTATGCTACAATAACCTCTAGTTATGATGATGATTATGTTGTTAATGTTACCGTTGATAGTCAAACTGTTGATTTAACTATTCATAACATGAATACTATCCTTGAAATGAACAATGGTGTTTTTTATGGAAAAAATAATATTTATACAATAACTTTGAGAAATATTAATGGTTATGATATATATAATCAAACTATTATTTTAGAAATTAAGAATAAAAATGGTAGTATAGAAGTTTATTACTTAATAACTGATGATAATGGCCGAGCTAGTATTATTCTCAATAAAAGTATAGGTAGCTATGAACTTATTGCTTATTACAAAGGTGATGGTTATTTTTATCCTTCTAATGCCACTGCATTGTTGACTATTATCTCTTCTTCTACTAATATTTTTATTTTAAAAGATCAGATATTTTATGGTAAAAATAATTTGTTACAAGTTTCTTTGGAAGATATATATGGTCAGGCAGTGACTGGTCAAAAAATAACTTTTAGAATAGCATATGGTAATAAAACCTATACTTATTATAGTATCACTGATGGTTATGGTGTTGCAGGCCTTACACTTAGTTTACCTAAAGGAAGTTATAACATTAAAGTTTTTTTTGATGGTGATGAATGGTATAATTCTAGTGAAAATCAAGGTACTTTCACTATTCTGCCTATTGGAACTAATTTAATATTAAATATTTCTATCCTTTATGGACGAGGGGACATTTATTTTGTGAAATTATTAGATAATAATGGTAATGTGGTTAAAAATGAAACTATATATTTAACTTTAATTCAAGGAAACAACAATCAAACTTTTATAGTTCAAACTGACAGCAATGGTACTGCAAAATTAGTCATAAACTTACTTCCTGGTACATATAAGGTTTATGTTAACTATAAAGGGGATGATCTTTATATTGGCACTGATCTTACTGGCAATCTAGTTGTTGAAAAAGTTGCTGTAATATTGACTGTTGATCCTTTGGTTGTATTTAATGGTACTCATAATAAATATTATGTCCTAGTAACTGATATGTATGGAAGACCACTATATGGAGAATCAATTAGTATTAAAGTTCAAAAAGATGGACTTTTTAAAGTTTATGATTTAATAACTGATGAAGAAGGTTTTATTATTCTTCCTCTTGAGTTAGATGAAGGAAATTACATGATTTTGGTTTATTTTAATGGAAATGAATGGTATTATAATACTACTACTGCTAGTACTCTAATTGTTGAGTCAAAACCTACTAATAAAATAGTAACTAATCTTACGGCTACTTTGAAAAATAACACTGTAATATTTTATTTAACTGATATTGATGGAACTCCTTTAATGAATAAAAACATTGTTGTAATGTTAGTGGGAACTGGATACAATAAAACTTTTATTATTAAAACAAATAATCAAGGCAAAGGCGAATTAAAACTAAATATGGGTTCAGGTAAATATAATTTATATTATAACTTTGAAGGAAACGATTATTATGGTTCAATAGAAGGATTATTTGATTTTGCCTTTAATTTCACTTCTTTAAATTCTAAAAACAAGAAAATAGGGACTTATTTAACTGTTAAAGTGTCTACAATACTTAAAGGAAAAAAAACTCTCATAACTGTTATTCTTAAAGATTTAAATGGTAAGTTATTATCTAAACAAAAAATAAAATTATTAATAAATAAGAAAACACACACAGCAACTACTAATTCAAAAGGAATAGCTATTTTTAAAATATTTGGCCTTAAAACAGGAAAACATTTAATAAAATTGACCTATGTTGGGAATGGTTTTTATAAAACTTCAACAATCTCCAAGACTCAAAGTGTAAAACATTTTCCTGATTTAATAATTTCAAAAATTAAAAGACATGGTAATAAATATAAAATAGCTATTAAAAATCAAGGGTCTACTGCTTCTAAAAAAACTAAACTTAAAATTAGTTTTATTGTTGGTAAAAATATCAAACAAAAGATTGTAACTGTTAAAGGGTTACAAGCAGGTAAATTCACAATTGTTGCAGTCAATTTTTTTAAATATTCTTTACATAAGAAATATATTAAAACTGCAAGAATTAATTACAATAGGGTTGTTAAAGAATTTTCTTACAAAAACAATTTAAAAAAATTTAAAATATAGTCTTGAAAGAAAAGATTCTAATCGATGGTTTATTGGAATATTAATTTATTTCATAAATATAAGTTGTTATTATCTTTAATTTCTAAAATAATCTTTATATAATTTTATTATTAAAAAAATATATATTATGATTATTTAGATTGAGAAATAAATGAATATAAAAGTTTTTAAAAAATATCATTACTTATAAACTTTATTTTCAGGACTATATAAAAAATAAGATATTTGATAATAAATATTTGATTCTAAAAATTTATTAGTTGGATTTGAATGATTAAAGAAAGATTTAAATTAAAAAAAGAAGATTTAAAATATTGATTAATATGATTTTTTCCAATTATTGGTTTAAATTTTTAATCTTAATTGTTAGATCGTTATTTTCAGGTAATTCATTTCAAATTCTTTCGATTTTTTTATTAGTTTTGTCATGATGAGGGGGATAAGTATTAGCGTCCTTAATAGATGGTTTGATTAGATTTTTTTATTAGTTTTGTCATGATGAGGGGGATAAGTATTAGCGTCCTTAATAGATGGTTTGATTAGATTTTTTTATTAGCTTTCTCATGATGAGAGGGTTTTTCTTCATCTATTTTTTCTTAAAGTTTTTTCAAATGTAGCAAGTTTATCTCTTAGTTTATCTATTGGATCGTAATTAGATATTGCAGAATTATCTTTTCTATTCTAGTATTGAGATTGTAGTTAAATTCTTTAATAATTTATTAGTAGATTGTAAACCATTTAGTAGATAATTCAAGGTTTTAATCTCAGTTATAGATTGATAATGAAGAATTAAAATTGTTTGTTCATCTTCAAAGATATCATCTTCTTTGGGCACTATTATTCGTACTCGTTAAGTATGTTATTTCTCTGCTTATGAACTTAAAATAGTGCAAAAGTTTATATATAGTTATAATTATTAATATATTATGTATAGACGATATATAACACTTCAAACAATTTTGAATAATGAATCATATTAGATGCATGAATGTTAAAATTATTTACAGAATATTTAATATATTAAAAAAGTGATAGTTATAGATTAAGATAATTAATAAAATCATTTTCCATAGTTTTCATTGTATTCAATAGATATATTTCTATTTTAGAAAATTCTTAAGTTGTATTTCCAATTTACTTAAATCTAATATGTGATATTATTGATAAAGTTGGGAAGATTTATAATGTTAAAAATTTGAAGTTACAAATAAATACTTATATTAAATATAGAATAATTATATTAAATATAAAATACTTATATTAAATATAATTCATATAAATATTACATAGCTAAGATATAGCATATTGAAATTTTTCATGATATTTTATTTATAATATTTAGAGAATATTGAAATATTTTATAATGTTATTATAATTATGCAAGTTAGTGAATAATTAAAAAAGACAACCGTATTTATTTTTCTATTGTGATTATTATGGTGATTTTATGAAGAAAATCGGAATTTGTGATACTACATTTGCCCGTTTTGACATGGGAGGGGCAGCTATTGATGAGTTGAAATCTAATGTCACAGATTTAAAAATTATTAGAAAAACCGTTCCTGGAATCAAGGATCTTCCTGTAGCTTCTAAAAAATTGATTGAAGAAGAAGATTGTGAAATTGTCATGGCTCTTGGAATGCCGGGGGCTATGGAAAAAGATAAAGTGTGTGCTCATGAGGCTTCTACAGGTCTGATTCGGGCTCAATTAATGACCAACACACATATACTAGAAGTTTTTGTTCATGAAGATGAAGAAGAGAAAGAAGAAGAATTGAAAACATTAATGGAAAATAGGGCAAGACAACATGCTCAAAATCTAATTAAGATGGTATTCAAACCAAAAATACTGGAAAAAGAAGCAGGAATGGGTAAGAGGCAAGGTAAAGAAGATATAGGTCCATTATGATTTTTTAAATATTCTCACATTTTGTCTTAAATTTTAGATTAATAAGTTTTCTTTTATATTATGAGTTTTTATTGTGTTTTTGGAAATTAGGATAGTATTGTAATAGTGTATGGGTTTTTATTGTGTTTTTGGAAATTAGGATAGTATTGTAATAGTGTATGGGTTTTTATTGTGTTTTTGGAAATTAGGATAGTATTGTAATAGTGTATGGGTTTTTATTGTGTTTTTGGAAATTAGGATAGTATGGTAAATAAAGTTAATCAATCTGATTTTTTAAACAATGGAGAGAGTACTGAAGGAGTTTTCATTGTTGTTCCCGCATATAATGAAGAAAAAACTGTTGGAGAAATTATTGAAGAAATAGCTCAACGAGGATACAAAGTTATTCTTGTTGATGATGGATCTTCAGATGATACAAATAAAATAGCTAAATCTTCTAAAGAGAAATTTCCAGATAGAATTTTTGTTTATAGGCATGTTATTAATAGGGGGCTTGGGGCTGCTTTAATCACTGGAATGACTGCAGCACTTAGAAAAAAGGCTAAATATGTTGTTACTTTTGATGCAGATGGTCAGCATGATATTAATGATATAGAAAAAGTTTGTAAGCCTTTAAAAGACGATGTTGATGTTGATGTTGTAATTGGAGCTAGACCATTTGAAGATATGCCTAGAAGTAAGAATTTTGCTAACAGTGTCATGAACTTCTTAACTAGAGTATTTTATAAGACCAAGGTTAAAGATTCTCAATCAGGATTGAGAGCTTTTAAAGCAGCTACAATTCCGAAAATAGAAATAATGTCTCAAGGTTATGATGTTTCTTCTGAATTCATTAGAGAAATTAGAAAAAATAATTTTAAATTGAAAGAAGTCACAATTACTACTATTTATACTCCTGAAACCCAAGCTAAAGGAACAAATGCTATTGTTGGCATTAAAATTTTATTTAAGATGATTATAAATATTTTTAAATAAAAGTTCTCATATTTTACAGTATTATTTGATATAATTAAGAAGATGGTTTATATTCATTTGAGTTTAAAAATGGTATATACATTTATAATTTTTAGTAATAATTTATAGAATATTATGCAGGTGGTTTTATGTTGGGTATTGATATAATGTTGTATCAAATATTAGTAGTAATCATAGCTATTTTAGCAGTTTTATTGTTATTTGGTAGATATCAGAATAAAAAAACTTCTTTACAAACCTTTCTTTTATGGGCTGTTTTATGGATTGTTTTAGGAATATTTACATTAGTTCCAGAATCAAGTTCTGCATTAGCTAATTTTTTAGGAATAGGAAGAGGTTTAGATTTAATAATTATATTCGGACTCATTGGTGCCTTTTATTTAATTTTTAGAGTCTATTTAAGAATTGAAAAGCTTGATCAAGATGTTTCTAAGCTGATAAGATTAATTGCAATTGAAAATGAAGAAAAAGATGAAAATGAAAAATAATCTTTTTTATTAGGATATGGGTTATGGTCAAAAATCTGAATTATTTATCCAAAACTATCTTAAAATCATTTGTTTAGGAATTGAAGAAAATGTTTCTTGAAAAATTATTTTTGGCCAAGACTCGATTATAAGGATTGGCTTGTAGAAACCATTTTGATAGGAAATATATTTATAAAAAATATCATTAAAAATGCTTTATTTTGAAATTAAAGAACTAAATTCACAAGTTAGTTTCACAAAGTAAAAATTTAAAGTGTGAAAATGAGGGTTTCTACAAAGCCATAAGAATATGAGAATTATAATTTTTTTTATTAAGGATATGTAGGAATATGAGAATTATAATTTTTTTTTATTGAGGATATGTAGGAATATGAGAATTATAATGTCAGCATTCAAATTAATTATAATAAACATAAAAATTATAATTTCTTCATTGCGATTACTATAATAAATATAAGAAGTAAAAAGCTATTTAAATAAATAGAATTTTAAAAAATTACAATTAATATTATAGTTTTAAGGTCATTGATATGAAAATAGGTTTTGTTACAGAATATTTTCCAAAAAGTAAGGAAATGGATATAAAAGGGGGTGCTGAAGTAGCTGCTTTTAATGAAGCATTTTACTTATCTACTGATAATGAAATAACTGTTTTAACTTCTTATGAAGAAGGAATGGAAAGAGATTCTCAAATAGGTAACATTAAAGTATTGGCATGTGGGAAAAAAAGATCTTACACTCAAAAAGGATCATTTAAAAATAGACTTTCTTTCATGAAATCTGCTTATGATGTTGGAAAAAAGCTTAACTTAGATATTATCGTTGGCTATAACTTCATTACATATGTGAGTGCATGGAAAATTTCTAAAAAATTGAATATTCCTTGTGTAGCTAGATATCATGATGTTTGGATTAATAGCTGGATTAAAAATGTGGGTATATTTGGTATATTTGGAGAGATAATTGAAAGATATCTTCTGTCTCGAAATTTAGCTCTTATTGTAGCAGTTTCTAATTTTACAGCTAAAAATCTGGAAAACTATTTTCCTAAAGAAAAAATAGCTACTGTTCACAATATTGTAGAATTTAATAATGTTACAAGTGAAAAATATAATGATACTACAATTTCTTGTGTTTCAAGATTGGTTGAATATAAAAGAATTGAAGATTTAATTTTAGCTATGGATATATTAGTGAAAGAATATCCAGATCTTAAATGTAAAATCATTGGTACTGGCCCTATGGAAGAAAAAATTAGGTTAATGATTCATGATAGGTCATTAAATGATAACATTGAATTATGTGGCTTTGTTGAAAAACATATTGATGTTTTAAAAGTTATCAATTCTTCATCTATCTTCTGTTTACCAAGTGAAGTTGAAGGATTTGGAATAGTTATTGTTGAGGCATTAGGTTGTGAAGTTCCTTTTGTAGCTTCTAATATACCTCCTGTGATGGAAGCAAGTGGAGAAAAAGGAGGATTGTTTTTTCAGGTAAGGGATTCTAATGACTTAGCTAAAAAAATAAAGTTGATTCTAGATAATAAAGATTTATATGAAAAGCTTAAAAATGAAGGAAAAGAACAATATAATAAATATCATGGAAAATATATAGCTAAAAAACTTGAAAATCTGTATAAAAAGACTATTGATAGATATAATATAAATAAATAAATTCTAGTTTTAAATATTATTCGTATGTATTATTAAGAACAATTTTTAAATAATAGTGATTTTTTATATTAAAAATAAAAATTTTAAAGAAGGGTGTTTTTATCTTAGTAATGAAAATCATTATTAGTTATAAAAACATAACATTATGTATTAACATAACATTATTTATTAAATTACTAAAAATATAATTTTATTTATAATTCTATTTTTAAATATTAATTTTTAATTCATATTATGGATTATGATGGATTAAATTATGTAGTAGACTATGGTGAGAATTTAATGTTGTATTTTAGAGGATGTACTGCACGTGAAAGGTTAACTAATGTAGCTAATGCTACTGGAAAGCTATTGGATCTGGCTAATATCAATTATAATATGGTAGGGGATGAAGGATGCTGTGGTTCAGTTCTTCTTAGAACAGGATTTCCAGAAGAAGCTAAGAAGCAAATGGAGAAAAATATTACTAATCTTAATTTAGAAAATGAAAAAATAGTTGTTTCTTGTGCAGGTTGTTATAAAACACTTAAAAAAGATTATAAAAACATATTGGGTGTTGAATTAGATGTTATTCATATTTCTCAACTTTTAAAACAATTGATCAATGAGGGAAAAATAAGTCCTAATAAAGGCAGTTTAAAGGTTACATATCATGATCCTTGTCATTTAGGACGTCATAGTGATGAATTTGACGCTCCAAGGGAAGTAATTACTAACTTTAGTGACCTTATAGAAATGGAAAATGTTAAAGAAGATGCTAAATGTTGCGGTTCTGGAGGAGGAGTTAAATCTGCATTTCCAGATTTAGCTAATTCAATAGCTATTAATCGTGGAAAAGAAGCTGAAGCTACTGGAGCAGAAATATTGGTTACTTCTTGCCCTTTCTGTGAATTAAATTTAGAGGAAAATTCATCTTTGAAGATTATGGATTTATCTGAATTTGTATTAAAACACTTAAAAAAAGAAGAGACTAACCACTTAGAAAAGAAAAAGCTTGAAAAATTAGAAAAAGAAGATATTGACCAGTTAGAAAATAAAAAAAGTAAAAACTTAAAAAAAGAGGAGGGCTAAAAATGAAAGAAAATGAACTGGAATCAATGAGAAAGTCTTTCAAAACTGTGTATGAGAAAAGAAAACAGATATTAAATAGTCCTCAAACTAAAAAGCTTCAAGAAAACGTTTTAGCTATTAAAAAAGAAGCTATTGAACATTATAGAGAACTTCTTGAAATAGCTAAAGATTCATTTAAAGCTAATGATATCGATTGTATTTTTGCAAAAGACGACATCGAAGCTAGAGACGTTATTTATGATATCATAAAGAGTGAAGATGTGGATACAGTAGCCAAATCTAAATCTAATACACTTGGAGAAATAGCTATTTCTAAATATTTAAAATCAAAAAATATTGATGTGGTTGAAACTGATCTTGGAGATCGTATTTTACAATTAAAAGGAACTGATAATAAACCAACTCATCCAACTGGCCCTGCTTCTCATTTAAATGTGGCTCAAATAGCTTCCATTGTAAATGATAGTATGGATGTCAATGTTGAAGCTGATCCAAAAGCCATCATGAAAGTAGTTAGGGAAGATGTTCTAAATAGAATAAACACATCAACTCTTGGAATAAGTGGTGCAAATGCCATTGCAAGTGAGGATGGATCTCTTGTTTTTATTCATAATGAAGGGAATATATCTTTAATTTCATTGATGAAAACCCATATTGTCGTGGTTGGGATTGATAAATTACTTAGAACAATTGAAGATGCAATTTCTTTAGTTAAATTAGAAACCATCTATGCAACTGGAAGTAAGGTAACTTCCTATATAAATATTGTTTCAGGACCTTCGAAAACAGCAGATATCGAAAAGAAACTAATTAAAAACATGTATGGTGCAGAAAAAGTCATTGTAATAATCCTTGATAATGGAAGAAGTGAAGCTATTGCTGATATTGATGACTGCTTATTGTGTATAGGTTGTGGTAGCTGTATTGTGACCTGTCCAGTTTATAATGTTATAGGTAATGAATTTGGTTTTAATAATTATCTTGGTGGAAGAGGAGTAGCTATGAGTAAATTCATTGAAGATAATGAAACTAGCTACAATTCTGGTCTCTATATGTGTACATTATGTGGGCTTTGTACAATCAATTGTCCAGTAGCTATTCCTACTAATGAAATAATTGAAAAAATTCGTTCATCTTCTCAAAAGGAAGGATTTTATCCAAAAAAACATGGAAAATTCAGGGACAACATTAAAAATAGAAATTCTCCTTATTAACCATTTTACGAATTTTTCTAATATTATCTTGTTTTTAAATTTTTCTTTTTATGAATTATTTTTATAATTGTGGTTATTTTTCTTTTTATGGATTATTTTTGTAATTATGGTTGTTTTTCTTTTTATGGATTATTTTTATAATTATAGTTGTTTTTCATTATAATTATTATTTTTAGTTAGTATTGGATAAAACTTCTCAAAATTATAATATTTTTAAATATTCACATTAATCATTATTTTTATAAATAAAAGAATTTTAACGATTAAAAATTTAATATTATTTTTAAATCAAATGTCTAGGACTATATTACTTAATTTACCCTTAACATAATTGTAATAGCTATTTTTTCATGGAATATATTAAGAGGGATTCATGTTGTAAAGCTATTATTAATATTTAAAAATCAAGAGACATTAAGAGAAGGCTATGTCTGATTATTGGATAATTTGAATATTTATTTTTTAAAATAATAAATCTTAGAAAGAGCTGATGAAAAGTAAATTTAATTATAAAAAAGAAATTAGTAAAAAAGAAAAAAGAAAAAGAAGTAAATTTTATTCTTTACGGTAATAACCAAAACCAACTACAGATAATAATACTAAAAGTATTAGATTTATTGGGATCCCTGTTGTTTTCATTGTTGCTTTTGCTGAACTGTTAGTGTTATTATTAGGTGTAGGTGTTGGAGGAATTGGTTCTTCTGTGACTAAAGCAGTTGCAGAGTCTGTTGTGGTGTTAAAGTTTGAACCACTTGCGGTTATGCTTATTGTGTAGGTACCTGCCTTTGTGAATTTTCCTGTAAAGCTCATTGTTACTTCTTGACCTGGAGTTAAATCGCCAATATACCATACATTAGCTATTGGATCATAATATCCTTGAGATACAACAACACTAGCTGGATTTAAGACAAATTCAGATGGGAAATTGACATCCACTACAACATCATAGGCTGTATTAGAACCTTCATTGACAACATTAATATTTCCATTAACTGTTTCATTAACATCGTATTCATCCTTGTCTAAAGTAATAGTTCCAATTACATTGGTATCAGTCACGATTAAAAGTTGACCATCATTGATAACAATTCCAAAGCCGTTATGACCTGTATAATTACCATTAACAGTGACAGCTCCTATACCATGATTGACTAAATATGGTATTTCTGCTCGTCCTTCAATAGATGTTTCGTTGCCTATGAATGTTCCGTTAACATAGAATGATATGTTTTGACCTGTAACAGTGTTGCCCATATCATCAGTCAATGTCGCAAACAAAATGGTTTGGGTATTATTCCCTATGATAACAGTTTCATTATTGAGATAAGTTAGATTAAGAACACCTATCTCAGCATTGTTGTAAATCATCTGACCTAAAGCAGCAACATTTCCAGACATAAGATTACCAGAAAGCAACATACTACCATCATTAAATATAGCTCCACCCTCATTAGTTGCTATGTTATTTCTGAAATTAGAGATAGTAACATTCATATTGCCCATATTATTAAAAATAGCTCCACCGTCATTAGTTGCTATGTTATTTGTGAAATTAGAGATGGTAACATTCATATTGCCTATATTATTAAAAATAGCTCCACCAGAAGCATAGGCTGTGTTGTTTATGAAATTAGAGTTAGTAATGTTCATGTTAGTATCTTCATTGTAGATAGCTCCACCAATATAATTGGCAGTATTATTAAGGAATAAAGAGTTGTTAATGTTCATATTACCCACAATATTGACAATAGCTCCGCCATAAGAATCATTTGCTGCGTTATTTATGAATTGGCAATTATCAATAGTACTATTAGAATTATAACTACTGGTGATGGCTCCACCACTAGAACTTGCTGTGTTATTTGTGAATGTGCAGTTTAGTAAACCCAATGTTCCAGATCCTTGATTAAGGATTGCTCCACCAATAATGGCATTTCCATTCATGAATGTTATATTTATGAATGTTATGTTACTATTTTTTCCAATAGGGATATAAAACATTCTCCCCAGATTTTGTGCATCGATTACTACTGATCCTGATGGTCCGTTTCCTATTATTGTTAGATTTGTATCGTTGAAGCTCATGGTGTTGCCTCTGTCAGTAGTTTTATTGTAAATACCTTGGTTGAGTGTTATAGTATTTGAAGCTGTACCGTTTGCAGTAATATTAGCTATTGCTCCATTAATACCACTAGCATCATTTGGATCAAGTGTTATATCTATTGCATTAACAGCAGATAGGCTAGTAGAGAATAGAAATAGCACTGCTACAATAAAAATCAATTGTTTTGATCTCTTATTGTTTTTTATATCGTATTTAATTTTTTCACCTCTAGTGAACTTGTTTTATGTTTATTTTAATATTAACATACAAAATAAATATTTTCTACATAGTTTGTATGCTAACTAATAATTATGGTAATAACTATTATTTATAATTATCTTAATTACAACTATGTAAATTAGTATGTTATAAAAATAATTTCCTAAAACACAGAAAAGTAAATGAAAAAAAAACAGTTATACTAAGAAACCATGAAAAATATGCTAAAAAAGATACTTTTATAATGAAACACTATATAACTTTAAAATTATAAATGAAAATATTCTGCTCATATATGGCTTTATCATTTTATAAAACTTATTTAGGTCATGTATTTTTAATTATAGTGTATTATATAAAAGTTTTTAACAATTTATATTCATTTTATAACATTTTAAAAGGAATTATTATATTTTTTCAATAATTCAAAAAATTCATTATCATTATTTTTTATTTACTTGTTTATGATATATATATATATATATATATATATATCAATTATTTTTCAGTAAAATTTATATATGGTATGGGATATAATTATCCTTGTTAGATGATAGTGATTACTCTCTATATTTTCTAACTTTCTATAAATATTATAAATATTATTAAATAATTTTATAGATTTTATATTTGTATATAATTGATTAGAACAGGAGGTGAAAAATAATGTTTAAAAATAAACGGTTTATGTCATTTAGTTTAATAGTTTTAGCTATTTTGGTTTGTTTTACTCTATCTAGTGTTAGTGCTGGTTCTTATGATTTTACTAATTCTAGTAATACTCAGGATTTTCAGAATCTTATTGATAATGATATTGATGATGAGTTAGAAATTAATCTTACTAGTGGTTCATACACTAATTTAGGTCAGATTAATATAACTCGTAATGCTACTATTCAAGGTAAGAATAATCCAGTAATAACAGGTCCTGGGTCTGGTATTCTGTTTAATATCACTACACCGAACGTTAGAATTATTAATCTAACTATCATTGGTTATGATACAGCTATAAGTTCAAATTCTAGCGATTTAACTATTATGGGTAATAATATTACAACTTCTGGTATTAGTATTAATTTAACTAGTTCTGGTGAGGATTTAACTGGTATAAGTATTAAGGACAATATTATTGTTTCTTCAATAGCTAATTCTGATCATGGTGCTGTTTTTGTTCATGCTCCAGATTATAGTGGAGCTGTTATTGATGTTTCTTTCATTAATAATAATATAACTAGTAATGGTACGAGTAATTCTAATGGTGTTCGTTTTTATACTATTGGTTGTTCTTTTGATTTGATTTTTGAAAATAACAACATCACAGGAACATACTCTAGTGTTTATCTGATTACGGACAGCAGTAACAACTCACAATTTACCTTCAACAACAACAACATCACAGGAGCAACATATGGTGTTTATCTGCGTGCACGCAGTAGCAACAACACCAATATAACCTTCACCAACAACAACATCACAGGAACAGATGCATACGGCTATGGTGTTTATCTGGGTGCATCCGATACCAACAACACCAATATAACCTTCACCAACATCACAGCAACATCCACCTATGTTGTTTATCTGGTTGCAGACAGGAGTAACAACTTACAATTTACCTTCACTAACAATAATATCACAGGAACAGGATCATCCACTTATAGTGTTTATCTGTCTGCATCCAGTAGTAATAACTCACAGTTTACCTTCACTAACAATAATATCACTGGAACATCCATTTATGGTGTTTCTCTGTCTGCATCCAGTAGTAACAACTTACAATTTGCCTTCACTAACAATAGTATCGCAGTAACAGGATCATACGGTACTGGTGTTTCTCTGTCTGCACCCAGTAGTAATAACTCACAGTTTACCTTCACTAACAATAATATCGCAGTAACAGGATCATTCGTTTATGGTGTTTCTCTGTTTGTAAACCTTGTCAACAACGTCAACATAACCTTCACCAACAACAACGTCACAGGAACATACGAGGGTGTTTATCTGTATGCATTAAGTAGTAATAACTCACAGTTTACCTTCACTAACAATAATATCACAGGAAAAGACGATGGTGTTTCTCTGTATGCATCCAGTAGCAACAACACTAATATAACCTTTAATGGGAACAGTATTACTGGTGTTGATTATGGTGTGTATGTTCCTCTTAATGGTAATGTTAGTGGTGTTAGTTTTTTAAATAATACTGTTAATGCTACAAGTGGTAATGGATTCTATTTCTATACTATTGGTTCTGCACCTACTAATATTAGTGATTCTGTTATTCGTGGTAATACTATTTATGCTGTGAATGGTGCTGGTTTGAATTTCACTAGATTATTTGCTGGTTCTCGTGTTAATGTGACTGTTGAGTATAATCGTATTATATCACTGGTTGGTGTTAATATCACTGGTTATAATGATAACAGTAGTTTTGATCATAATTGGTGGGGAGTTAACGATATATCTAATAAGATTTTTGGTATTGATACTAATAATCATTATATTTTGAATATTACTAACTCTAGTAGTTTGGATGATGTTCATTTTGGTGATATTGTTAGATTTTATCTGTTGGTCTTGAATACTACTCTTAATAACTCTGGTGTTGAAAATTTACCTGATTTTGTTATTAATGGTACTTTAAATAATGTGGATTATGTTGTTAGTCGCGATGATGGTTTTATTTACAAGTTTGCAGTTCCAAAAGTAGGTAATAATACTTTAAATGCTAGTTTAGATGCTGCATATAATATTACAAGTTTCATTGCTACAAAAGCTTCTACTAATTCAACTATTGTTGTTAATCCTAATCCTGCTCAGATTGGTGAAAATGTCACTGTTAGTGGTGTTTTAGCTAATCATACTGGTATTGGTTTTGTTAATGTTACTGTTGATGGTACACTCTTTGCTAATGTAACTGTTGATGTTTCTGGTTATTGGGAGTTAAATTACACTACTAATCGTACTGGAACTGATTTAGAGGTTATCGTTAGCTTTGCTGGTAATGAAAATTACACAAGCTTTACTAATACTACTAACTTTAATGTTACTAAATTAGGTGCTAATTCAACTGTAAATATTCCTAGAACTGTTAAAACAGGTAAAACCATAACAATTGATGGAGTGCTTGTTGATGAAAATGGTAATCCAATAGCTAATGCTCCAATTAATGTTACTGTTGATGGTAAAGTTTATTCTTTGACTACTGATTCTAATGGTCGATGGAGTCTTACTTATAAACCAACACACACAGGAAATGTTAATATTATGGTGGATTATGCAGGAAACGATAAATACTTTATCTATACCAATACTACAACTTTTAACGTTATAAAAGGTGAAGCTATTGTTGATATGGATGTAGTTAAAAATTCTGATGGATCTGTTGATGTGATTGTCACAGTAACCGATGAAGACGGCGATCCAATATGTGACTATAAAGTTACTGTCGATTTGGATGGTAAAAACATTGGAAATATTGTTACTAATTTTCTTGGTGTTGGAGGAATCCATATCCCAAGTAATGAACTCAGTGACGGTAAACATGTGATTACAGTTTTATCTGATAATTTGAACTATTATAGTGACCCAGTTTCAGTTGAATTTGAAACCCAAAACAAGGATAATGACAACAATGATACTAATAATACCAATAAAACAAATAACAATCCAGTGGCTAGTGCTACTATGAAAAATACAGGAATGCCGATAATAGCTATTATATTAGTATTGATAAGTATGTTTGGAATCATTTTAAGAAGAAAAACATGATTAAATCATTTAAAATTTTTATTTTTTTAGGAGAAATAATTATTTTTCTCCTTAATTTTATTTTTTTAAGTTTTTATACATTATATAATACTAATTTTAAGTTTGCCTAATTTTTAAAAATGAGCTATTTTTTGATTAAAACTTTTATAATTTATGAAAATGAGAATATGGCCTCAAATATTAAAAAAAAAGAATTTAATAAAGAAATAATCAAAATAAATAAAAAGTAGAAGAAATTTCTTAACTTGACAGAATTGATTAATAGAATTATAACAAACTTGACAGAATTGATTAATAAATGATAATAATATAATAAATTTTAAATATCTATAATATTAAATAATATAAGAAATAATAATTATATTAATTATAATTAGTATCATTCCTAAGAAATGGAGATTTAAAATGAAAGTAGATAGATTGATGATTCAACAAAAGAATTTAGAAGATTCTTTAAATTTTAAAGTAGGGGAAACTCTTTCATCTAAAGAATTTGATTTTTTAAATGAAGATTTAGCTATAAATTATATTAATATTAATACAAAAACAGGATTTATTGAAATTAAAGGTGATGAGGATGCTTTCATATGGTATTCTTTAAGTGATATCCAGTTTTTATCTTTTAACATAGAAAAATCAGACAAATAAGTTGTCAAGGTATGAAATAAAGAAAAATAATATATTTTTCAAATTATTAAGATTTTCAATTTATTAAGATTATTTTTTGTATATATTAGTAGAGATGATTTAAAAAGTCATGGTTAAATAAAAAGTCATGGTTAAAAGAGGGAAAAAATGGATGAACACATAATAGAGGCTATGGGAAAAGCCAGAGTTGTAATAATGGATGGAAAAGTTGTAGAAGTTGGAGATCCTAAAATAGATTATTGTCCATTATTTCATAAACATAGGGGCATAGAAAAGATAGATAAAGATACTATAAAAGAAAATATGGAGTTTCGTATAAGAGATTTTGGAATGTGCACTCCAAATAGAGAAATTGAAATGAAAGATTTATTATCATTTGGTGTTTCTGAAACTGTTTCAACTCTTTTGGATGATAAAATATTAGACTGTGCAGTAATGGTTTGTGATGGTTGTGGAACAGTACTTGTAAAAAATGGTAAAAATGCCCAAGGGATAGGTGGTCGCGTTTCAGGTTATATTAAAACAAGCCCTATTAAGGAAATCATTGAAAAAGTTGGAGAGGATAATGTTTTAGATCCAGAAACTGCAATTATTGACCAAATAGCTGGAACGAAATTAGCTATAAAAAAGGGATTTAAAAACATAGTTACTACAATAACTAAAGGTACTGATGCCAAAAAGCTAAGAGAACTTGAAAAAGAATATGATGATGTCAATATCTATATTTTTTCAGTACATTCTTCTGGAATAAGTGATGATGAAGCAAAACAGCTATCTAAACATTGTGATGTTTCAACAGGCTGTGCTTCAAAAGCCATGCGAAATATTGGTGAGAAAGAAAGTGTTCTAAAAATAGGAGAATCTATTCCAATTTTTGCTTGTAGTCAAGCTGGAAAAGAGTTTCTTGAAAGAAGAATAGAAAAAATAGGGGAAAGACCTAAAAAAGATCCTAATCCTCCTAAACCATTGTTATAATACTTTTAATTTTTAAACTCTCTTTTAAATACTTCATTTTTTAAAAGGATTATAAAGATAGAATATATAGTTAGTATTATAGAAAAATTTATTCTAAAAATGGATTTATTACATTTAATAATTTTATCAAAAATATTATTTTAAATGATTTATTACATTTAATAATTTTATCAAAAATATTATTTTAAATAAAAGAATAAAATTAGAATTACTAACTTATCAAAAATATTATTTTAAATAAAAGAATAAAATTAGAATTACTAACTTATCAAAAATATTATTTTAAATAAAAGAATAAAATTAGAATTAATAACTCATGATAACAACAACATTCTTATATGATAATTACATAATTAAAGTAAATTAACATATCTAGTAAACTTTATATGGAGGAAATCTGTTGCTTCTATTAATTAGTCCAATAAACAGTGAAGAAGCTCTTGAAGCTATTAAAGGCAATGCAGACATTATTGATGTTAAAAATCCTAAGGAAGGATCTTTAGGTGCTAATTTTCCATGGGTAATTAAAGATATTCGGGAGATAACTCCTGATGCCATGTTGGTTAGTGCTACTCTTGGAGATATACCTTATAAACCAGGTACTGTGTCACTTGCAGCTATGGGGGCGTTAGTATCTGGAGCTGACTATATTAAAGTTGGTTTATATGGGACAAAAAACTATGAAGAGTCATTAGAAGTTATGAAAAATGTTGTAAAAACTGTAAAAGATCAAAATCCTGATGCAATCGTAGTAGCTTCTGGTTATGCTGATGCTCATAGAGTTGGAGCAGTTAGTCCTTGGGAAATCCCAAAAATAGCTAAAGACTCTGGAAGTGATTTAGCTATGTTGGATACAGCTGTTAAAGATGGCAAGACTCTTTTTGACTATCTTGACATAGATGATCTTAAAAAGTTCGTAGATGAAATTCATGGTTATGGATTAAAATCTGCATTGGCAGGTTCTATTAAAAAAGAGCAGTTAAAACCTCTTCACGATATTGGATGTGATGTTGTTGGTGTAAGAGGCGCAGCATGTATTGGTGGCGATAGAAACACTGGCAAAATAGATAGATCTGCAGTATCTCAATTAAAAGATTTAATTAATTCCTTTTAATATCAATCACAATTCCTTAATATAAGATTTTAATTATAATGGTCAATTACAAAATTTATTATTAAAATTTATTATTAATTTAATTATAATTATTTACTACAAGATTTTAATTACAAGTAATATAATATATTAATTATTAATTGTTATTACAAGATTTATTATTATATTTGATTATAATTATTTAATATAATATTTTGATTATAATTGTTATTAAAATATGCTTATTGTTATCAATTATTAGTTGTATACAAAATTAACTTTTAGTTTAAAATTAGGTGAGAATATGTTTTCAAAAAAAATAAAGGAAGCTGAGCTTGGATATACATATGATGATTTTTTATTATCTCCAAATGAGTCATGGATTGAAGCTAAAGACGTAAATACAACAGCTAAAGTCTCTAAAAATTTTGAACTGAACATTCCAATAATTAGTTCAGCTATGGATACTGTGACTGAAACTGAATTAGCTATTGCTTTAGCACAAGTTGGTGGAATAGGAGTTATTCATAGGAACATGACGCTGGAACAAGAAGTCGAACAAGTTAAAAATGTAAAAAGTTCAGGAGATCTCACTATTAGGGATGTTGTCACAACGAATCCTGAATCGTCTCTAGATACAGTTCGAGATTTGATGGAACAAGAAGCTGTCAGTGGTCTTCCAGTTATTGAAGATGAAAATTTAATTGGAATTATAAGTAAAAGAGATATTAAACCAATTTTAGCTTCTGTTTCAGATAAAAAAGTAAAAGACATTATGACTTCTGATGTTGTAACTGTTGAAGATTCAATTTCTCCACTTGATGCTTTAGACATTGCTTATGAAAACAAGGTAGAAAGACTTCCTGTTGTTAGAGATGGTAAACTCGTTGGAATCATTACAATTAGAGACATTTTGAATCATAAAAAATATCCTCAAGCTTCAAGAGATAAAGAAGGTAAATTACTGGTGGCTGCAGCTACAGGTCCCTTTGACTTAGAAAGAGCTATAGCATTAGATGAAGCTGGTGCTGATATTTTAGCTGTTGATTGTGCACATGCTCATAATATGAATGTAGTTAATTTTGCTTCTACTCTAAAAGATAATATCGACGCTGATTTAATTGTTGGAAATATAGCTACTGGTGAAGCTGCTGAAGCTCTTATATCTCAGGGTATCGATGGGTTGAAAGTTGGAATAGGTCCAGGATCAATGTGTACTACAAGAATCATCGCTGGTGTTGGCGTTCCTCAGCTTACAGCTATTTCTGATGTGGCAGATGTAGCTTCAAAACATGGAATTCCAGTTATTGCAGATGGGGGACTTAGATATTCTGGAGATATAGCTAAAGCTATTGCAGCTGGAGCTGATCTTGTAATGCTTGGTAATTTACTTGCTGGAACTTACGAATCTCCTGGTGATGTTGTAGTTATGAATGGGAGACAATATAAGCAATACAGAGGAATGGGTTCGATGGGAGCTATGACTGGTGGTTTTGGTGGCGGTGCAGATAGATACTTCCAAGAAATCAAAGGTCATATGAAACACTCAAAACTTGTTCCAGAAGGGGTAGAAGGTGCTGTACCTTATAAAGGAATGCTTAATGATGTTGTTTTCCAATTGATTGGTGGTTTAAAAGCATCTATGGGCTACTGTGGTGCAAAAGATATTGAAACTATGAAGAAAGTAGCTAAATTTGTTAGAATTACATCTAGTGGTATTAAAGAAAGCCATCCACATGATCTTTTAATTACAAATGAAAGTCCTAATTATCCTACATTGGATTAAGTAAATTTTTATTAATTTAATTAGGTTTTTATTCTTTTGAGTGAAGTTTTATTAATTTAATTAGGTTTTTATTCTTTTGAGTGAAGTTTTATTAATTTAATTAGGTTTTTATTCTTTTGAGTGAAGTTTTATTAATTTAATTAGGTTTTTATTCATTTAATTAAAATTTTATTAATTTTTTTCTTTTTAAAGATATCTATAAAATAATTTTTAGTTGGTTATATATAATGTGAAAATAATTTTTAGTTGGGGTTTATATGAAGCATGAAAATATCAGATCATGTATCCTATTATGTGGGGGAATGAGTAGAAGAATGGGTCAAGATAAAGGAACTATGTTAATTAATGAAAAGCCCATGATAATTCATATACTTGAAAAATTAAACTATCAAATCGATGAGGTAATCATCGTTTTAAATGATGAAAAAAGAATAGCTAAATACAAATCATTAATTCAAAATCATATTAAAAATAAACTTAAAACTGACTTTGATTATGAAATGATTTTTCTAGAAGATGAAATCAAAAATCAAGGACCATTATCTGGAATAATGACAGGACTTAAAACTATTAAAGGAAAATATGGACTTGTTTTACCTTGTGATTCTCCTTTTATTACTTCTAATTTTATTAAAAACATGTTTAATATTTTAAATGAAAATTTAGAAGAGGAAATCTTTATTGAAGGAATTGTTCCATACCATAATAAAAATATGGATTTACTTGAGAAATTAACTAAAGAAAAAGAACTTCCTGAAGACATAGGTTTTAAAAACTCTTTAATAAATAATTCTGAGCCATTACATAGTATTTATAAAAGTAGTATTTACCCAGACATTGAAGAACTTTTACATTCCAATAAAAATGATGTTAAATCTTTAATTAAGAATATAAATAGCTATTTTATTCCAATTTATGACAATATTAGTAATGAAGATAATAAAAAGAATAACTACAGCACCCACGGAATTAATAATATTGAAAATAATTTTAAAAATATAAATTCAAAAGAAGATTTAGATAATTGATTAATTTCTTTTAAATATCTTTTTAAAATACTATTTTGAGAGTGTCTCATAATTAAGATTTTTAAAAAATTTAATAAAAATATTCCTCATTTAAAATCTTTAAATATTATATAAATACCTATATTTTTTTATTTCTTAAAAATAATATTTAGAAAATCTATAATTTAAATTTAAAATAATTATAATAATTTTAATACTAATAACAATATACTAAAGTATATAATTACTAAACCACTATATAATTATTAACTAATTATAATAATTTTAATACTAATGACAATATACTAAAGTATATAATTACTAAATTACTATATAATTATTAAATAATTATATGTTGTAATGCCATATAATAAATGAAACTATGATTATTAGGCTACTGATTACTACAATAATTTGATTAATAGCTAGAAGATATTAACTTATTACTCTTACTATTGGAAGTATTAAGAAGATTGGAAGCATTAATAAGATTGGAACTATTAAGAAGATTGGAAGTATTAAGAAGGTGTAATATTTATTGAACTGAAAATAGGAGGCTCTGTTATGATTGTAAATGCCTTGTCTGAAAAGTTAAATCTTTTTGATTGGCAAGTTAAGGAAGTTATAAGTCTCATTAGCCAAGGATATTCTATACCTTATATTGTTAGATATAAAAAGAAAGAAACTGGATCCTTAAATGATGAAACAGTGAGGAAAGTTATTGGAGACTTTAAAAATCTTAAAACTCTTGAAAAAAGAAAAAAAGAGGTTATTAAAAGTTTAAAAGAACAGGATAAATTTTCTGATGAATTGAATAAAATAATTAATAATGCTAAAAATCTAGAAACAGTAGAAGACATTTACAGACCATTTTCTCCTAAAAATAGAACAATGGGGGTCATAGCCAAAGAAAAAGGTCTTGAAGGCTTAGCAAAGATTATTTTAGAACAAAAAATAAATAGTCCTATTTCTGATGTGGCTAAAGAATATTTGTCTGATGAAAATGGGGTGAATACTGTAGAAGAAGCTATCTCAGGATCTAAAGATATAATAGCTGAAATTATTTCAGATAATCCTCAATTTAGGCCACTAATTAGGAAAATTTCCTATGAAGATGGGGAAATTATAGTTAAGGTATCTAATAAAAATGAAGAATCTTCTTATGAAATGTACTATGAGCATAAGGAGAAACTTGTTAGTATGGCTAACCATAGGATATTGGCTATTAATAGGGGAGAAGAGGAGGGCTTTTTAAAAGTTAAAATCCAAGTTCCTGAAAGTGAAATAACAAGCTATTTAAATAGACATATTTTAATCGATAATTCTAAGGATCATAGTGAAAATTATAATAAATTTACAAAAGAATTATTAGAAGAAACTGTTTTAAGAGCATATAGAGATTTAATAGCTCCTTCAATTGAAAAAGACATTAGAGATCATCTAAGCAAAAAAGCAATAAATGGAGCTATAAAGGTTTTTTCAAAAAATTTAGAGAGTCTATTAATGCAAGGCCCTATTAGGGATAAAATAGTTTTAGGGTGGAATCCTTCTCCTTATTCTACTTCTAAATTAGCTATTGTTGATGGAACTGGGGAAGTATTAGCTACTGACAATGTTTTCACAATTGGCTCTCAAAATCAGATTGATGAAACTAAAAACAAAATTTTGGATTTAATAAATAAATATAATGTGGATATTATAGCTTTAGGAAGTGTTTCTGATTCAAAAAGATTTGAAACTATAATAGCTGATATTATAAAGGGTACTAATGTTAAATATGCTATTGTTAATCAAGCAGGAGCTTCTGATTATTCTAGAAGTATCTTTGGAGTAATGGAACTACCTAACTTTGAAAATGATTATAGGGTAGCTATTTCAATAGCTAAACGTTTACAAGATCCTTTAGTTGAACTTGTTAAAGTTGATCCTAAATCTATTGGTGTTGGTCAATATCAGCATGATATAGATGAAAAATACTTAAGTGAATCTTTAAAAAATGTAATTGAGAAAGTTGTTAATGATGTAGGTGTAGATGTAAATTCTGCTTCTATACCTCTTTTAGTTTATGTTTCTGGTTTAGATTCTGCAATTGCTACTAATATTTTAAAATATAGGGAAGAAAATGGAGTCTTTACTAATCGTAAGGAACTTTTAAAAGTTGAAGGAATAGATGCTAATGTTTTTGAACAATGTGCAGGATTTTTAAAAGTTTTCACATCTGATAATCTTTTAGATATTACACGAATCCATCCGAAATATTATGATGTTACTTATAAAATATTAGAAGAGCTAAATTACAAATTAGGAGATATATTTTCAGGAAATCTATCCTTTGGTAATTTAAATCTTGAAAAATTAGCTAAAAAGTTCGATATTGATAAAGGCACCTTGATGTATATTATTATTCAACTTAAATATCCATTAAAAGACCCAAGAGATCAGAAATCTCAAGCAATATTAAGATCACATACCCTATCTATAGAAAATCTTAAAGAAGGTATGATATTAGATGGTTCAGTGAGAAATGTTGTTGATTTCGGAGCATTTATTGATATTGGTGTTTATCATGATGGTTTGATTCATATTTCCCATATGGGACATGGTAAATTTGTTAATCATCCTTCTGATATTGTAAATGTTGGAGATATAGTGAAAGTTCAAATTATTGAATTGGATCTTGATAGAAATAGAATTCAATTAACCATGCTTGATGATTGATATTATTAATCTAAAGTAAAAATAAAAGATTCCATGAAAGTTGTTATAAAAATGATAGGATAATATGAATGTTTATTGATATATAAAAATTAATTGTAGGCTTTGATAATGATTTGACATTTTCAGAGACACCTATAGATTAATAAAAATAAAAAATGATTAATTATTATTTATTCTTTTAGTTTTTTAAGCGATGCTTTAATAAAAGCAGGTATATCATCTGGGCTACGGCTTGAAATTATGTTGCCATCTTCAACTACTTCTTCATCAACATATGTTGCTCCTGCATTTTTAATATCTTGTATGATCGATTTCCATCCTGTGATTCTACGACCTTCTAGAACTTGAGCAGTGATTAAAATTTGTGGTGCATGGCAAATTGCAAATACTGGCTTGCCACTTTTAACAAATTCTTTTGTAAACTCTACAGCATCCTCATCTACTCTTAATTCATCTGGAGAATGTCCTCCAGGTATGAAAAGAGCATCAAAATCATCTATTGAAACATCGTTGAATGATTTTTCAATTGTTTCCGATGCATTTCCCTGTTTGCCTTTGACTTTTTGCCCCTTTTTAAGTCCCACAACGGTTAATTCATGACCATTTTCCTTAAAAACTTTTGCAGGTTCTGTATACTCCACATCTTCAAACATATTTCCTAATATTACTACGATTTTACTCATTTTAATTCACCCTACAATATTTAAAAATTTTTCATCGAGTTGATAATTTTTTTAGTAATGTTTCTGAAAACTAATTTTGAATCATAATTATAGTATTTTTCCAAACTTTTTTGACATGGACAAAACAATAATGGAAAATATTTTTTCCAGTTTGTAAGTATTTGTTCATGTTTTTAAAGGTTTTTAGAGCTTTTTTCCAAACTCAATTGTTAATGATCGAATGTTAGATAAGTCACGAGAAGTACTATAATCCCCAACTCAATATTACTATTCTATATATGTTTAATAATATTTAATTATTTTTATACTATAGTCAAGCACGAAATTTTTGGCAATAATTATATTTTTTTATTTAGCTAATATGTCTCTATTTTCAATTATAACCTCTTAAAATTAACTATTATTAAAAATATATTATTTAAACATGTTTATTAATATAATAAATTAATTAGAATTATTAACTTAAAATTATAATATTTTTTGGATGATTTATCTAAATAATTTCAATGCTCTAAAATAGAAATTCTACAAGTTATAGTTAAAAGGAATAAGAACAATTCTCACAATAATAAATTACTTAAAATTAATCATTTTAAAGATTTGATTAAAATTAGTAATAAATAGTATATTGATAAATGCAAATAATTAAGATTGTTAATGTTTATTAAGATTAGCCATAATAGTTTAATTAAATATTATCTCGAAATGTTTATTTATTTTGAATATAATCTCTGTTTTTTTAATCACAAGGTTCAAATACTTAAATTCTGTAACTATTCTTAAAGTTGTTTCAGTATAAAGAAATTTTTTTTACTTTTTAAGAATTTTTTCAATACAAAAAAGTTAATATAAATAGTAATAAGTTTTTTTATTATATAGAAAAATTTAAATATTTATAAAAACTATTTTAATATATAGAAAAATTTAAATATTTATAATAGTTTTTTCATTATAAAAAAGTTAGTATAAATACCTATGAAAGTTTTTTCAGTGTACAGAAATCAAAAATCATGTTTAGGGAATTTTTAAAATGATTAAAAGGGAAATGTATCTAAGTAGAATTGAACCATATATAGATAAAAACATAGTTAAGGTTATAAGTGGAATCAGACGTTGTGGGAAATCAACAATATTACAACAAATTATTGATAGCTTAAAACAAAAAGGAGTAAAAGAAGAAAATATAATTCTAATAAACTTTGAATTAAAAGAATATTTTAATATAAAAAACATCGATAAGTTAGATAATTTAATCGAAAAATTAATCAAAAACACAGATAAAAATTACTTATTTTTCGATGAAATACAGGAAGTTGAAAATTGGGAAAAACTTATTAACTCATATTTAGCAGAAAAAAAGTATGATATATTCATTACAGGTTCAAATGCTAAACTTCTATCAGGAGAATTAGCTACTTATTTAACAGGGCGTTATATAGAAATAAAAATTTATCCATTTTCATTTTTAGAATTTATAGACTATAAGAAATCTAATAAAAAAATAGGGCATGAAAAATCTAAGGAGAATAGGAACTATAAAAAATTTAGTGGCAATAAACTGTTTATTGACTATCTTAGATTTGGTGGAATGCCATCTGTATTAGAATTTGAAACAAATGAGAAAATCCAATATTTAACTGACCTTTATAATTCAATATTTCTTAAAGATATAATTAAAAGAAATGAAATTAGAGATGTAGATTTATTAGAGAGAATACTACTTTTTATAATGGCTAATATTGGACAGCTATTTTCTGCAAATAATATTGTAAAATACCTAAAAAAAGATAAAATAAATGTATCAGTAAACACTATATACAATTATTTATCCTATATGGAAGAAGCTTGTTTGATTAACAAACTGAAAAGGGAAGATTTAGTAGGTAAAAAAATCTTAAACCACAAGGAAAAATTTTATTTAACAGACTTAGGATTTAGACAAGCAGTTTATGGAGATAATGAAAAAGATATTGATCAATCAATAGAAAATATTGTTTATACAGAATTACTTAGAAGAGGATACAATATAACAATTGGTAAATTTAAAGAAAAGGAAGTTGATTTTGTTTGTAAAAAAGCAGGTGAAACAATCTATATTCAAGTTTCATATATTTTAGCAGATGAAACTACTGTAAAACGGGAATTTGAATCATTACTTAAGATTCAAGATAATTATCCAAAATATGTAATAAGTATGGATGAATTTGACTTTTCAAGAGAGGGAATAAAACATATTAATTTAATTGATTTTTTAAAGGGAAATATGATATAATATTAAACTGAACAATATGTATTTGTTTTGTTATAACAATTTAGAACACAAAATTTTTAGTGTTATTTAATCTAATATTAAATATTTCTATTTAATTCATAAACAAAAGTAAAAATTTAAAAATCTAATTGTTTAGGTTAATTAGAAATTTTTATATATTATCATTTTTATAATTCTTTATGGGATGTTAATGACTATTCGATTAGATGAAAATAACATAATTGATTTTTTACATGGATGTAATAAAAATCAATTAAGACAAACAAAACATTCTAATAAGAGACGTAAATTCAGACAAATCCTGTTTGATGATATTTGTCGACTGATAATAGAAGAATCCCCTATTAATATTGAGCAAGAAGGGTCTAAAAAATTTGATTTAACTTATGATTACAATGAGGAATATAATATTTATATAGTCCTTGCTATTAAAGATAAGTTTATTAATATTGTAACTCAATATATAATTAACAAATAAATTAAGGAAAGTTTTTGCAATGAAAGAAAATATTATGAGTATTGATTATGATTATAAAGAAGATATTTTATTCTTCCAATCACCAACAAAACAGAAATATGAATTTTCTGAATTTTTAGACAAATCAGTAGTCATGGATTTTAATAAAAATAAAATCCCAATGGGTCTTGAAATATTAAACGCTTCTAAAGTTTTAAAAGCTAAAAAATATCTTCTCAAGAAAATTAACACTGGAGATATGTACATAAAAATTACTGAAAAAAAAATTGAATTAAATATTATTCTAACAATTAAAATTCACCAAAGACCTACTTCAATACCTATTAATGTCATTGGAGATAATAATTATCATTTACCTAATAGTCAAACTGAATTAGCTGTTGCTTCATCATAAAAACTTACTTAAATTTTAAATGATATTTAAAAATAAATTATTAAAAAAATAATAATAGCTACTAGTAAAATAATTTTTATAATAAAATAGAATGGGTCTAGAAAAAGTTTGTTATTTTGGTTCTGTAGAAATCATATTTGAATTTTTATATTGGTTGTTTTTGTGTAGCGATATATGTCATAGCATAGATTTTTTAACTTGGTTTCTTTATTTCTTAGCTTGTCACTTCTATTTTGATTTTTGTCTCCAAAAATTCTTTTTATAATAGATATTGTTGTTTCTACTATGCTTCTTTGATGGTATTTTGGTTTGGTGAAGATAGATATTGATCCTATTCTATATTTACCTTTTTTAGCTCTTTTTTTAAGAGGTATTAGGCTGGATGCATTTAATTCTTCATGTATAACTTTGTGTATTTCTTCACTGTCATATGTTTTGTTTAAACTGAATCCTATTGGATTGTATTTTTTTGTTTTTCTTATTAGTGGTATTGCATCTTTGGAATCGTGTCTTGGTCCTTTAACAATTTTGTGTGCTAGTATTACTTGGTTTGTTGTGTCTATTGCTATTTGATTTTTGGTGAAGCTTTTTCTCCATTTTTTGTTTTGTTTTTATCAGTAAAATATGTGCTGGCTTGATCAGCAAGAGTGTCCAGTTCCATCTAAAGCTACCCAAGGATTTTTA
Organism: Methanobrevibacter cuticularis; assembly: GCF_001639285.1. Classification (GTDB taxonomy): domain Archaea; phylum Methanobacteriota; class Methanobacteria; order Methanobacteriales; family Methanobacteriaceae; genus Methanobaculum; species Methanobaculum cuticulare. The sequence goes on from NZ_LWMW01000169.1 coordinate 63,276, forward strand.
ATATCGAATAATTTCACAGTTTGATTCATTATTTCATCTATTACTTGTGATTTGATTCGTTTGAAGAATTTTTGCAATGCTGTGTAATGTGGAATCTTTTTTAAATCGAGAATTAAGCATATTTCTGGCATCAGTTGGATAATTGAAGTGAAAAGACGATAATCCCTTCTTAAACGTTTCATTAAACATATTAACGCCATAAGTTGATGCTGAGTATATCTATATTTTGATTTTTCACAAGAATATTCTGTTAAAGACATTTTAGCAACTCTAAATGATAAAACAGTAAATTTTATTAACTTATTATCACACACATTAAACATGGAATCACTTTTATTGTTTGGTAATACATAATATGGGATTCCATAATACTTAATATGATTTCTACAAAGCCAAAAAATTAATTAAAAATATTGAAATTTTAAAGAAAATTTTCTTAAATTGACAGCATTGGTATCATACTATAGTTATTTTAATTGCATGAAATTCATATATCTCTGTTTTCATTTTTATAAATGTTAATTAGAATTTTACCCATTTGTTCTATTAATCCAACGACCAATGCGTTTCCCATACAGAAATATCTGAATCTTTCAGTCATGTCTGTATTTGTCCAATTATCTTCAAATCCGTTTATTCTTTCTGATTCTAATGGTGTTAATACTCTTAATCTTTTAGTTTTAGGGTCTTCAACAACATGGGAGCTTCTATTAACTGTGGATTCACTTGTTAACATGGTTCTTGCGGGTGTATCGGTGCAGTCTGGAAAAGATAAGTTTCCTTCAGCAAACACATATTCATGTCCTTCTTTACTGATTCTATTGATTTTTTTTGCTGCTTTAGCTTTTTTAAATTTTTCTAATTTGTTAGGGTCTGTGTCAATATAATATTTTTCATCAACATCACTATCTAATATGTCTTTTAGTTTTATATATTCTCCATTATAGTTTGGAAATGTTTGTTCTGTGTAGATTTTCTTTTTGGACATTATTCCTGAGTTTTCAAAGTTAAAATCGAAATTATCTGAAACATCTGCAATGCTACCATATTCTATATATGTTGAATTTTTTCTTATTTTTTGTTTAATAGGTTTTCTTAATATTGGAAATTCATTTTGAAAAAAACCTTTTTTATGAATGTATTCATATGGTTTTTCAATGTTTAAATTCTTTGCATATTTTGAATCATTTTTAAAGGCAAATATGAATATTCTTCTTCTTTTTTGAGGATAACCATATTCTGCTGCATTTATTACTCTCCATTCAACAGAATAATCTGCTTCATTAAAACATGATAACATAACTCCAAAGTCTCGACCTCTTTGTGATGCTGGAGACTTTAGTAGTCTATCAACATTTTCTAATAAAACGAATGTTGGCTTTTTTGTTTTTAATATTTCATATATTTCCCACCAAAGAACTCCTTTTATTCCTTCTATTCCTTTTGCACCAGTTCTTGCAACTGAATAATCTTGACAAGGAAATCCTCCCACTAATAGTTCATGGTTAGGTATTTCATTTTTATCGATTGTGCAGATATCCTTATTTATATGAGAATCTTTTTTTCCAAAGTGTTCTATATAACAATCAAATGCATGTTGGGTTTTTCTACTTGGTTCCCATTGATTTGCCCAGACAAAATCGAATTTATCTGATGTTCTTTCCAATCCTAGTCGAAAACCACCAACACCTGCAAATAATTCAACAACTTTCATTTTATTAACTATCTCCTTAATTATACTTATACTAATATGTATACATTAGGTATATATAAAGTTTACTATATGTATACATAATAAATTCATTTTTCCTTTGTTTTGTCTAATAATCTTAAAATAATGTTTTCATAGCTTTCTCCCTTTGTTAAAGCTAAATTTTTTAGTTTTATTTTAGTAGACATAGTTAATCGTATACTACTGCTCTCTGAAGAATCATTATCTTTGCTCATACTTACCAATTTTCCATTTTGACTTCTATGTATATTCAATATATACACTAAGCATATATAAAGTTTACTTTCATTGAAAACTAGTGATTTTTTCATATACTAATAAATAAAGAAACATTTAAATTATTATATAATATATTTTTTAGGAGAAAACTATGAAGTTCAAAACAGAGCAGGAATTGTTAGATTTTACTAAAAATATTGAAGGAAAAAAATTTAAGGAAATTGATAAGAAAAATTTACTAAAAGAAATTCCTAATGATAAAGGACTTTTAGGTAAAATAGTTGAATATGGTTTTTACGGATATGAACCTAATAATAATCCAAAATCCGATTTTGAAGAACTTGGAATAGAGTTGAAAGTTTCAGGTTACAGAAAAAATAAAAAAGGGGACTTCTCTGCAAAAGAACGATTGGTTCTAAGTATGATTGATTATAATCAAATAATCTATGAAGATTTTCTTCAAAGTCAATTTTGGTCTAAAAATAAAAAGTTATTGATAATTTGGTATGAGTTTGAGGAAAAGTTCAAAAAAGATAAGGGGGAATTTAGAATCGATTATTATCAGCTTTATGACATGAAAAAAGATGTGAATGTTATTAAAAATGACTTTGATACTATAAGAGATAAAGTCATCAAAGAAAAAGCTGATGAACTTGGGGGAAGAACACCAACCACATATTTAGGAGCTTGTAAAAAGGGGAAAAAGGGAACTGATATTAAAAAATACTCAAATAAAAATTTAGAAGCTGCTCCAAGAGCATTTGAATTGAAAAATTCATTCATGACTGCAATTTTGAGGAACTTTTTAGAGTCTCATAAGTCAAATAAACTGACAACAGATAAAGTTTCACCATACGAATATGTTTATTCGAAAATTGAACCATATTTTGGAGAAAATCAGTTAGAAATAGCTAAAAAATTAGAAATTCCAATTGAGGCTATACCTAAAAATATTAATAAACAAATTTCAAATAAGATTATCGGAACTGACAAATTTTTAAATGAAAGGTACGATATTTTTGAGAAAACATATTATGCTATAAAGAATGTCCCTGTTGATAACAATATGGAATTATTAGAGCGTTTATCCTTTAGAAATCTTAAATTAGAAGAGTTTGAAAGTGATTGGGAAGATTCTATTTGGAAAAGTTATTTTGAGGATGTTATAATAATATTAATTCTATATCAAGGAAGTAAGGGTTCTAAAAATGGTGAAAGGATTCTTAAGGATGTCAAAGAAATAACTTTCACAGAAGATGATTTAAAATCCTTTGAAAATGCATATGAAATGATACAAAAAACAATTGAAACTCAAAATATTGAAAATCTACCGGTTCCTGAAAAATCATACCCTCTCGTAATAGCTCCAAGAGGTAAAAAGGGAGATAATGCATATGGAACTTTTTTAGATAAAAATGAGACTAAAACATGCTTCATGTTAAGTAAAGATTTCGTTAATGATAAGCTAAAATATTCATAACAACAGTTTTCTTTACTTATTTGTTTTAAATTTTAATTTAAGAGGTACTGTTAAAAATTAATGATATTTTAAAAAAAGTACTTTAAAATAATTCAATAGTAAACTATGTTAAATATTACAAGATTACAATAAACCTATTCAAAATAATTAATTTTAGGGAATCATATATTATTTTTTTATAACTTATTGATTGAAATTATACAAAACGATTAGTTATAAATATTTTATCTATTTTTAATATCTTTATTATAGAATCATTTAGAATAGAATTTCTTATTAAAGATTTTTTTTTATGATGAATAAACTTAAAAAATTATTTTTAAAAAATAAAAAATTTTAAGTATATGGATTAATATAATATCTTATGAAATATAGTTCATTATGAAAAAATATTTTATTATGAAAAATATTTGGGTATGATTATTATGGTAATTACAACAAAAATATATAATAAATTTCAAACAGTAATTCCTAAGGAAATAAGAAAAAAGCTAAACATCACCGAAGATCATTTGGTTGAATGGTATTTAGATGAAAGGGGGGAAGTTAAGCTAAAATTCATTGAAAACTTAAATTTTGAAGATATGGCTGGGATATTTAAATCAGATGAACTTACTGATGCTGTAAAACTTAAAAAACGATCACAAAGAGGTAAGAAATGATTTTTGCTGATTCGAGTTTTCTAATTGCATACTTCAATGAAAACGACCAATGGCATAAACAATCCTTAAAAGTAGCTATGCTAATTAAAAATAGAGAAAAAGTCATTTCTAATTTAATAATTTCTGAAACTGTAACTAACATTGGAAGTCTACTTAGAGGTAAAGCAGGCAATATTACCTATAATCATTTAATTAAAAATTATCATGTCATATATGATAATAAAATTAGATCAAATAATGCAATGAAAATTTATTTAAAATATGATGGTGGTTTATCTTTAGCCGACTCTCTATCAATTCAAATAATGAATGAACAAAATATTACAGAAATAGCTTCTTTTGACTCAGACTTCGATAAAGTTAAAAAATCCAAAGGATTTTTTAATCTTAGAAGATCTTCGATTTTCTAAGCTGAAGAAAATTCGAAGAATTTTTCCTTAACTTAGGATATATTCGTTTTTCATCTTATTTTAAAAAATTTATTTTTAACTTTTCTCATAACCTTATTAGGGGATTTTTTTCTCACTTTATCTTTATCAATTACTTCGCAGATGATTCCATAGCTATTTATTTCATAGACTTTACAATAACCAATATTTCCGATCTTATCATAAATTCTACCTGCACTCATGGTTCCTTTAATAATAGTGTTATAAGAATTAGCTACATAGGCTAGTTTTTTCCCAGAAAAATCTTCTATTCTAATAGCTTCAGAGTCATACTCATTATCTTCTTCTTTGATTAATTTAAAATACTTAGTATCTTCAAAAGGTTTCATTCCATCATAGAAATGGTAACCTGTAACTGTAAAAGTGATTTTGTTCATGTTATTCTCCAATTTAATTATATATTATTTTTATCACAATCTTTTAAAAGATCTTACATGTTCTAAAAGAGAATTTCTTTTTAATCACATTTGCATTGATTTAAAGAAATGATTAGGAATAAGTGAAATAGTATCATTTGATTAACATTTTAATAATAATGTCATTTATTTAGCTTTTACTAATAAATAATGAATAAAAAGAATTTATTAATTTTCAGTAGTTCTAAATTAAATTGCTTTTATCATTAGATATATCAATAAATTTAAAAATTAGAATCATATTATTTATATTAATTAGTTATAATGATTGAATTTATTTTTAAAATAAATGATTAATATGATGTTATATTTTGGCTAGTATATTTGCAGATATGGTATAAAAATATCTGTATATCTTATTTATAAAAATTAATACTTAATTTGGAAGAGAAATTCTTTTTAAATAACTAATCCTCTCTTAATGCTTCTTACATAATTTATTTCTATGATATGTTTTTAGTGGTTTTTACATAGTTTATTTCTATGATATGTTTTTAGTGGTTTTTACATAGTTTATTTCTATGATATGTTTTTAGTGGTTTTTACATAGTTTATTTCTATGATATTTGAAGCTTAATATGATATTTAAAGTAGAAATATACTATCCTATTTCAATGGACCTTGGACTTCTTCCCATTTCTAAAATGAATTTATTTACACGCTCAATCATATTACAATAATTCTCACGAGGTATTGTAATGTTACAAATTTGAGCATATTCTGGCATTTCACCAGTTGTATTTCTAATTTCAATTATTTCGTTTACCATTTCTCTATATTCGTCTAGTGTTAGATATGTCATAAAAACATCACTTCATAAAAACATCGTCATGATAATATTATTCCTGGCCTTCATGTAATATGTTTAAAATTATTACAATTTCTTATATATAAAGTATTCTATTAATTCATTATAAATAACCTATTCAATAACTACTTTTATTATAAATAATCTATTCAATAGCCAATTTCTAAAATATATAATGAAGAATTAGAATATTTCCTTAATTGGAATTGTTAGTAATAATTAAAATTAACAGATTTCTAATATAGGTTTTCTATTCATTTAAGTTATCTGTTCTCTAAGATTATGTTTTAAATAAGCTATAGGTAAGCTATTTGTTTATTTGTTAAGTTATATTTTTATAATAGCTTATTTACAAGATTAATTATTCCTTAATCTGAACAGAAGCTCCTGTATCAAAAGGATTTGTACGAATAGCTAAAGAAAACATGTAGGGATAATTGTTTTTCAAATAATAAAGATGATTTAACCATTCGTAAACAAGATTGAAATAAACTCTATCGATATCTGCAATTAAATGCATTAAATCAGTTTCTGGAATATTTTCATTTAGATCTCTTCTTTCTAACTCTTCATCAAGATGGAAAATAGCTAATAAAAGATCTGAGAATGTTTCTTTTTCTAATAAATTTGGATTTTCTAACATTCTAATTAAGAAATCTCTTTTTCCTTTTAAAAGATTTTGTAACCCATTTAAAAAGGATTCTTTTTTCCCATCTGGAATCATTAAATCAAATTCATAATCTGACTTTCTTATTCTCTTTAAAAGCTTTGAAAATTTTTTGCTATCTATTTTTTCAAGTTCTAAAAGTAATTCATCAATTCTAGAATTGTTTTTGTCTATTTTACTAAAATTATTTAAAAGTTCTGTGCCTATTTCTGAAAAGAATACATTCATGAGCATATCTAATTTTTCAACCATAGTTTCTTTTTCTTTTTTGTTGATAACACTTTCCACAACCAAAACCACAATTAAGATATCTAATGGAACAAATGCCATATCAATGAGTATGTAAAAGATAACTTTTTGAACATCATGAAAATAAGCATAAGCTATCAAATAGAGTAACGCAGATGATACAAGCAGAAGTAAAGCTAGTTTTATTTTCCAATTGAAATTGATTTCCATTTTATTACCTTCATGATTTAGTAGCAGTTATAATAGCTATTGGATTTTGGGCAATCATCATGGTGCCTCTTTCCATTATTTTACCTTTTGATACATTAATTTCCACAATTTCTACCTTAAAACCTGAATTTTTAACTTTAGTAATAGCTTGAATTTTTGTATCAATTAAAATAGCAGTAATTATGATTTTTCCATTTTTGTTTAATTTAGAGTTTATTGAGTCTATCATATCCTCAAGATCATTGTTACTACCGCCAATAATAGCTATATCTACATTTTTGACATATTTTAGACTTTCTTCTGAATTTAAAAAAGATAATGCATCATCTTCAATGAGTTTGACCTTCTTGCTTAGATTGAACTTTTCAAGGTTTTGAGATGTAATATTTATGGCTCTTGGATTTTTATCAATAGCTATCACTTCTTTACATTTTTCTGCTAATGTAGATGTGATTCCTCCAGTCCCACAACCAATTTCAAGAACAATATCTTCTGAAGAAACCTCACTTTTACACTTAATTAAACACCTTATTTCTTCTTTTGTTGGTCCTGGAACCTCATCAGATTTGATAAATTCATAATCTTTAATCAATTAACTACCTCTACAGAAATTAAATTAATGTGATGCTTTATATTCATCTTTATTTATTCAGGTTTATTATTATTTTTTTTATTAATTTTATTAATTTTTTTTATTAATTTTATTAATTTTAATAGTTTTTTATTAATTTTATTAATTTTATTAATTTTTTTTATTAATTTTATTA